>JAABSB010000080.1 GCA_011390615.1 Desulfotignum sp.
CCTTTCTTGTGTCTGCATTTATTTATATGAAAGTTTTAAGTGTTAAGTTTTAAGTTTTAAGTTAATATCTGCCTGCTCATACTTTCATTTTTGGTTGTGCCCGCCAGGGCATGGGCGTTATATGAAAGCCATCAATACTCAGCTAACAGCTAACAGCTAAAAGCTAACAGCCAACAGCTAAAAGCTTTTAACAAGATCCAGGGCCAGCAAGGACCACAATTCCATGTGCAGGTTTTTAAGGCTGTCTGTGGCCTGCCATTGAAACATGGACAGCTCCGGCCCGGGAACATAGGCCCCGGGGGTTGCGGTGCGTATCTGGAACACCGCCCCCAGATGGACACGGCCCACCTCTGTGATATTTTCATTGATAATGCCGCAGAAAACCGGCAGGTCATTTTCCGGGCGCTCTGCCAGTTCTTCATCCAGTTCCCGGGTCATGCCTGATACCAGGATATCCTGAAAAGCGCCGGCAGCATCTTTTGTGTCTATGGGGTTGATGTGGCCCCCGATGCCCAGAGACCACAGATCATGGAGCCGGGTTTCACTGCCCTGGCGGTTGTAAACGGCGGTCCGGCCCAGATCCATTGTCTGCAGGACAATATAGGGAATCACCTGCTGCAGTGACGGATCATTTTCCGCATCGCGCCGCAGTACAAAGTCGAACCCCGCCCTGGTGCAGATGTTTACAAAATCATCCAGGCCCATGGGAATAACCGCTTTCTGGGACATCCACGCTTTGGGCAGCCGGTTTTTTTGTATACACAATATTTTTTCGGTCTTTTGCAAACAAACCCCCTTTTAAATTTTTATGGCCATCCGTGTATGGTGTTTTCAGCATCCATATGGTAAGAAAATTAAAATTGCAACCCCAATAAAGAGGTTTTTATGCGTTTTTTCAATAAACAGGCCATTGACAGCCTGGATCTGAAAGATATCCAGAAAGCAGTGGCACACGCCTACAGCCTGGTGCTGGACAATGCCTTTCACATGCCTGACAGAATGCATGTGCCCCACAAAGAAAACACCCTGCTGCTCATGCCCTGCTTTTCCAATGACCATTTTGCCACCAAACTGGTGTCTGTGTTTCCGGGCGCTGCTGCATCCGGGCTTCCTGTGGTGAACGGCATCCTGGTGCTGGCGGACAATCACACAGGGGCGCCCCTTGCCATCATGGACGGGGCTGCGTTGACCGCGCAAAGAACCGGGGCAGTGGGGGGGCTGGCCGTGGCATGCCTGGCCCCGAAAACCGTTCACACGGCCGGCATCATCGGTGCAGGGGTCCAGGGCATAAGCCAGGCGCAATTTCTATTGTTCAACCGGAAAATTACCACCCTGTGGGTGGCGGATCTTCACGAGACTGCAGCCCGGGCAATGATTGAAACCCTGAAAAAATCACACCCGAATGTCAATTTTCAGGTTGCAAAAACAGCCAGACAGCTGGTGGATGCCTGCCAGGTGGTGATTTGTGCAACCACAAGCACACAGCCTGTATTTGAAGCTGACCCTGAAGATGTCAAAGGCAAAACCTTTATCTCCATCGGCTCGTTTACACCGGAGATGAAAGAGCTTCCCGATGCTGTCATTGCTGCGGCAGATGCCGTGTATGTGGATACCCCTTTTGCAGCCAAAGAGTCAGGAGATATCTGTATCCCCTTGAAAAACCGGGTGATATCCAAAGATAAAATTCAGCCCTTTGCCCCGGTTACCCGGCAGCCGGTTGCCACAGGCCATGATAAAACCTGGTTTTTTAAATCCGTGGGCATGGCTTTGTTTGATCTGACAGTGGCATCTGCGGTTTACAGGCTGGGAAAAGAAAAAAATCTGGGGCAGGTGCTGCAAATCTGAAAATATCTGAAAAAGATTCTGGAAACCTGAGGAAAAGAAAAAAAATAAAAAAAAGGCAAAAAATGGAGCGGGAAACGGGATTTGAACCCGCGACTTCGACCTTGGCAAGGTCGCACTCTACCACTGAGTTATTCCCGCTCAGCAAAAAGTTTGTCTTTTCTACTGTAAAATATCTGCCTTGTCAAGGATATTGTTGAAATTTTCAACCAGTGCAAAAAGGGTCGGACATCTATGGAAAAGGTATTGGTTACAGGCGGTGGCGGCTTTCTGGGCCGGGCAATTGTAAAGCAGCTTTTACACAAGAAAATCAGGGTCACCTCTTTTTCCCGGGGCAGGTACCAGGCCCTGGAACAGATGGGGGCGGAGCAGATCCAGGGAGATCTGACAGATGCACAGGCTGTCATGGCAGCGGTTAACGGCATGGACACAGTTTTTCATGTGGCGGCAAAACCCGGATTGTGGGGATCCTATGACAGCTATCACCGGGTTAATGTCACCGGCACCCGCCATGTGATCGATGCCTGCAGGGCACAGGGTGTGGACAAACTGGTGTATACAAGCTCCCCCAGTGTTGTGTTCAATGATTCCCACATGGAGAATGTGGATGAATCGGTTCCCTATCCAGACACCTATCTGGCCCCTTATCCAGAAACCAAGGCCATGGCTGAAAAACTGGTGCGAAAGGCTTCAGAACAAGGCCTTTTGACCATTATCCTGCGGCCCCACCTGATCTGGGGACCGGAAGACAACCACGTGGTTCCCGGCATCATCAAACGGGCGGGAAAATTGAAAATAGTAGGGCCCACAGATGATCTGGTGGATACAGTTTACGTGGACAATGCTGCCTGGGCCCACATCCTGGCAGCGGAAAAACTCGAGCAGAACCCGGATCTGTCAGGCAGGATCTATTTTATCAGCCAGGATGACCCGATATCCAAATGGCAGATGGCCAATGCATTTTTAAACGCTGCCGGCCTGCCCCCTGTAAAGGGGCATGTTTCAGCAAAGGTTGCCTACGCAGCCGGGTATTTTTTTGAAACTGTGTACAAGGCTTTGAGAATCGAAAAAGAACCGCCCATGACCCGGTTTGCAGCCAGGGAACTGGCCACTTCCCACTGGTTTGATATCACCCGGGCCAAAAAGGATCTGGGGTATTATCCGAAAATATCAACACAAGAAGGCCTGAAGCGGCTGGCGCAATATCTGTCCCGAAAAAATCAACCCCATTTGAACAATTGACGTTATCTTATGGGAAGAAAAAAAAATTTCCAATGGACAAGGAAAGATAGCCAATGGACACAGGAAAAGATATCAAAAAACAGGTGAACAGATACTGGCATTTCGGATATGGTATTTTCCGGATTTCGGGCAGGGAATTTGTCCGGGACCGGTGCAGCCTGCAGGCATCGGCCTTAACCCTGTATACCCTGTTGTCCATTGTACCGGTCATGGCCATGGCATTCGGCATTGCCAAGGGATTTGGTTTCCAGCAATATCTTGAAACCCGGATACTGTCTTTGTTTGCCGGCCAGGAACAGGTCATCCAGAATGTTCTGGCCTTTTCCTCCAATCTGCTGGAAAGAACCAAAGGCGGACTCATGGCGGTGCTGGGCATCATTTTTTTGATGTATGCGCTGATAAAACTCATGGGCCACATGGAAGATACATTCAACAAGATCTGGCGGGTCAGGGGCAATCGCCTTATTATCCGCAAAATTACCGATTATGTCTCCATTGCCATGGCTGCCGGGCTGCTGGTAATTTTTTCGGGCAGCGCCACCATTTTTATCACCGGTTATCTGGAAAAATTCATGGCAATCCTGGACCTACCTGCCGGTCTGGGCCGTCTGATTTCTTTTGGTTTGAATGTTTTTCCCTTTGTGACGGTCTGGATGGTATTTACCTTTTTTTATATGTTTATTCCCAATAAAAATGTGAATGTCCGGGCTGCGTTGGCCGGAGGAATCATTGCCGGCACTATTTTTCAGCTGGCCCAGATAGCCTATGTCCAATTCCAGGTGGGTGTCTCCACCTATAATGCCATTTACGGCAGTTTTGCTGCCATCCCCTTGTTTTTATTGTGGTTGAAGGCTTCCTGGACCATTGTGCTGTTCGGCGCCGAGATCTCCTTTGTCTGGGAAAATTTTGATCTGCTTCAGACAGATGACCCGGAATATGAGCACATCAGTATCCGGGTGAAAAAACTGATCATCCTCAAGATAGCGGTCTTTTGTGTGAACCGGTTCGCCCAGGGCCGGGCACCGGTGACATCCTTATCAGTTGCCGACCATCTCAATCTGTCTGTGAACATTACGTCGGTTTTTATGGAAAAACTGGTCCACAGCCGCATTCTATTCAAAGTGAGCGCCCCTGAGCCCGGCTTTGCTCCGGCCCGGGACATAGAACGCCTGACTGTTATGGATGTTGTGACAGCGTTTGAAAAAATGGGAGAAGATGATCTGTATCTTGGCGACACCCTGGAGCTGACAGCGCTGGAACAGAGCCTGGAACAATTTGCAGAAGCTGCCAGGCAGTCTTCCGGGGAGCGGTACCTCAAGGAGATCTGACCGCTGATACAGGTATGGACAGGCTAACTGGTTGTGATATCAAAGAAATCTTTGATATCGGTTTCCTTGCGTTTGAGCTGGTCAATGGTGAGCCTGAGCACGGCTTCATTGATACCGATTTTTCTGGGGCAGTTTTTGATGGTCACAGGTACCGGGTTTCCGCTGTGGCCGATTCTGGCTTTCTGGGTCAGGTAGTCAGCCAGATTGATGATCAGAGAATGGTACCTGAACTGGACCGGAGACGCATCCGGTGCATGGTGGAAACGGCAGGGAAGCATGATGGATTTTGGGAAATTCCACCGTTTCATCAGCAATCCTGTCAAAATGGCATGGTCCATTTCCATCATTGTGGTTTCAGCAAGATACAACGGTTTTTTGTTTTCCATGGCATACTGCCGCACCCTGGTATATTCATCCTGGAAATACACGGCAAAAACAATTTTACCCATGTCATGGAGAAGGGCGGGGATAAAGATCTTGTTGGCAATACCAGGGTTAGTTCTCAAGGCCAAAGATTTTGCTGCGGTGGCCACCCCGATGCTGTGAATCCACAGGGCTTTCATGTCCAGGCGCAAACCGTTTTTTCCGACAATGGAAGACAGGGTTCCCATCCCCAAGGCAATACCGATGATTTCATCAAACCCGATAACGGTAATGGCCCGTTTGACGGTTTCCACCCGGTTCTTCTGTGCATAGTAAATGGAATTGGCCAGCTTCAAAAGCTTTGTGGTCATTGCCGGATCATGGGAGATGATATCGGCAAGTTCCTCTGTGGTGGTTTTATCATCTGACGCCACGCTGATGATATTGTCCATGACCGCAGAAAGACCGGGGATATCGCTCTCCCGTTTCTGGATCATCTGCAGGATTTTTGTTTTGACGTCCATTTACCGCAATGGGGTGTACTGGTTAAAGAAAACCTTGTCATAAGCCAGGGTTTCTTTTGCATGCCCCTGTTTGATCTCCTCAGGATACCCTATGGCTATAATGGATGCAACCTCCAGGTTTTGCGGTATGTGCAGAATCTCTTTGACACGGGCATCAGCGGTTTTGGCCGAAGAATGGTCCCGTTTGCGGATCTGTACCCAGCAGGATCCAAGACCCAAATCCCGGGCAGCCAGGTGAATGAAGGTGGATGCAATGGCTGTATCCTCCACCCACACATCACTGGCAGCGGTGTCAGCGCACACCACAATGGCCAGGGGCGCGCTTTTTAAAAAAGAAGACCCATGGGGTTTTGCAGACCCGAGCTTTTCAAGCAGATCTTTTTCGTCCACCACCACAAACTGCCAGGGTTTGATATCCCTTGAGGAAAAAGACCGCAGGGCTGCTTCCACCAGAAGATCGACTTTTTCCTTTTCAACAGCCTGGTCTCTGTATCTGCGTATGCTTCTGCGTTCTCGGATCTGGTCTAAAAACATATGGCCTCCTGTGGGTTTTTACGGGTAACGGGTGATATTGATGTTCCCCCTGGCCTGCATTTCGTCAAATTTTCTGCGCAACATCCGTTTAAAGTAATTTCTGGTGACCGGCCACAGCAGCATCAGACCGAAAAAATCTGTGATAAGCCCGGGTGTGATCAACACCACCCCTGCAACCAGAATGATCACGGCATCCAGCAGCTCTTCAGCCGGCGTAATGCCCTGCTGCAGGTTCATTCTGACCTTGAGCATGGTGTGCATCCCCTCCATTTTGGCCAGCCAGGCACCGGCAAATCCTGTGAGGATAACCAGCAGAATGGTGTTGAATCCGCCGATGATGGTACCCACCTTTATGAGCAGATACAGCTCCACCACCGGGATCAGGGTGAAGCATAAAAAAAGCTTGAGCAGCATTGTTGACTCCTGAAAAAATTATTATGCTAACATTATGATGATGCATACTGCTTTGTCAAGGAAAACAGCATTCCCAAGGCCGGGACCCGCCCCTGGGGGCAGCCTGTGACCGGCCCGAGATCGTCGGGGGCTTTTTAGATGCAGTCCCGATGATCAGAATACAGCCTATGGCAGAAGCACAACCCCCTGATTTTTTTCACCAGCCCCCTTGGGATCTGACGGTCCTGTCACAGCCCACCCCCAGGGGCTTGTGTGACTAGTGCCGGGGGGTGCCTGCTGTTTGCGCCATATTTTGCAGCCGGTTGTTACATGGTGTTGGCATGCCCTGCGTTAAGAACGGCAAACTGTTTGAGGACATACCTGCCCGCAGTTTTTGCCGTTTAGCGGGGCATGCCTTACACCATGTCAACCGGTGCAAACATGCGCAGGCAGCAGGCAGCCCCCGGCACGGGTACAGGGCTTCAGCTGTCCTTGAGCCTTGAACCAAGAAGAATCAGACAACAAGGTCCTGGATGGCGCTTTGCCGCCAGATGTCAGGATCGGTTTTCCGGATGGTGGACCGGTGCAGGATATCCAGAAACCGCTGCCTGGGTATCTCCACCGCCCCCATCTGGCACAGGTGGTCCGTTGTCACCTGGCAGTCGATGAAATCAAACCCATGGGCCTGCAGCAGGCGGGCCAGGGCCACCAGGGCGACTTTTGATGCATCACTTTTCCGGCTGAACATGGATTCCCCGAAAAAGGCACCCCCTAAGCTGATGCCGTACAATCCCCCCACAAGCTGCCCCTGGTACCATGTTTCCACTGAATGGGCATATCCCATCCTGTGCAGCGCAATATAGGCGTCCTTCATTTCATCCACCAGCCAGGTGCCTTCTTGTGCCTTTTTCCTGGGTGCTGCACAGGCATTGATGGTCCGGGCAAACGCCTGGTCCAGTGTGATCTGGAACATGTTTTTTCTGATGGTTTTGCGCAGGCTTCTGGAGATCTTTATCTGGGATGGAAACAGCACCAGGCGGGGATCAGGGGACCACCACAGAATGGGTTCATTTTCGGAAAACCAGGGGAAAATCCCGTTCTGATAGGCCAGCAGAAGCCGTTCACAGGAAAGATCCCCGCCGATGCACAAAAGGCCGTCAGATCTGGCCAGCCATGCCGGCGGGAATTCTATCTGGTGTGACAACCTGAAAAGGGGCATTCAGCTCTTGAAATAAAAGGTCAGCTGATCGTTTTTCAGGCCGATGGTGATTTTTCCGCCTTTTGCCAGTTTGCCGAAAAGAATCTCATCTGTCAGCCGGTCTTTGATGGTGGTCTGGATCAGCCTGTCAAGGGGGCGTGCCCCGAATTTGGGGTCATACCCTTTTTTTGCCAGCCAGGTCCGTGCTTTGGATGAATAGGTCAAAGAGATCTGCTTGGTCTTGAGCATCTTTTTGAGTTCATCCATGTTTTTGTCCACAATCATTTCCATGACCGGTTCAGACAGGTGGTTGAACTGGACGATACCGTCCAGTCGGTTGCGGAATTCCGGGCTGAATGTCTTTTCAACCGCTTTCAGCCCCCTGGAATCTTTTTTGGCTGTCTGTGCTCCGAACCCAATATTGTTGGCACTCATTTCCCTGGCACCGGCATTGGATGTCATGATGATGACCACATTCCGAAAATCGGCTGCCTTGCCGTTGTTGTCCGTAAGGGTGGCATAATCCATCACCTGGAGCAGGATATTGTACAGGTCCATATGGGCTTTTTCAATTTCATCCAGCAGCAGCACACAATGGGGGGTTTTGCGGATATTGTCAGTGAGGATCCCCCCCTGGTCAAATCCCACATATCCCGGAGGTGCGCCGATGAGGCGGGAGACCGCATGCTTTTCCATGTATTCGCTCATGTCGAACCGCAGAAATTCAATGCCCATGTTCCAGGCCAGCTGTTTGGCCACCTCTGTCTTGCCCACGCCTGTGGGTCCGGTGAACAGAAATGACCCGATGGGCCGGTCAGGGGCTGCAAGGCCTGCCCTGGACCGTTTGATGGCCGTGGTCAGGGTCTTTATAGCGTCATCCTGGCCGTATATCACCTTGAACAGCTTGTCAGGCAGAGCTTCCAGGTTGGCCTTGTCCGTGGAGGTCACCGATGTCACCGGGACCTTGGCAATCTTGGCCACGATGTTTTCAATATCTTTGGGGGTGACATTCCTGCGGTTGGCCGCTCCCTTGAGCCGTAGAAACGCCCCGGTTTCGTCGATGACATCAATGGCCTTGTCCGGCAGGAACCGGTCATTGATGTATTTGTCGGACAGGTAGGCTGCCGCCGCGATGGTCTGGTCTGAATAGTGCAGCCCGTGGTGTTTTTCATAATAGGGCCGCAGTCCCATGAGGATCATCCGGGTCTCCTCAACACTGGGCTCGGACACCTCGATTTTTTCAAACCGCCGGGAAAATGCCCGGTCTTTTTCAAAATGGTTTTTGTATTCCTCATAGGTGGTGGTGCCGATGCATTTGAGGTCCCCGGAAGACAGGGCAGGTTTCAGGATATTGGATGCATCCATGGACCCGGAACTGGTGGCCCCGGCACCCACAACCGTGTGGATTTCATCGATCACCAGCAATGCGTTCTCTTTTTCTTCCAGAGCGGTGATAACATCCTTGAGCCGCTGTTCAAAATCGCCCCTGTATTTGGTGCCGGCCAGCAGCGCCCCCATGTCCAAAGAAAACAGCTCACTGTCCTGGAGCAGGTCCGGCACCTCTTTTTTGTGGATCTTCAATGCCAGGCCTTCGGCAATGGCGGTCTTGCCCACCCCCGGGTCCCCCACCAGAATGGGGTTGTTTTTTCTGCGCCGCACCAGGATCTGCATCACCCGGTCGGTTTCATTTTCCCGGCCGATGAGCGGATCGATCTTGTTGTCCCTGGCCCGGGCCAGAAGATCGGTGGTAAATATTTCCAGGGGGTCTTTTTTCCGCTGGCGCTGGGTTTTTCTGTCATCCATTTTGAACATTTTCTGGGCCGGGTCCGGATGCTGCTTGGCTTTGTTTTCCGCAGCGGTTGCATGGGAGATGTGGCGCAGCACATCCAGGCGGGTAATACCCTCTGATTCCAGATAAAAGGCTGCGTGGGAGTCTTTTTCCTGGAAAATGGATGCCAGGATGTCCCCGAGATTCACCTCGTGTTTTTCAGCAGACCGGGCATGGTTGATGGCCCGCTGAATCATGCGCTGGAACCCAATTGTCTGCTGGAGAACATATTCTTCCTGGGAATCTATTTTTGTCAGTTTCTCCTCAAAGAACTTTTCCAGTTCATTTTTTATCTGTGCAGGGTTTCCGCCGCATTTTTCAATGGTCTGGGACCCTGTTTCATGGTTCAGTATCGCATAAAGAACATGTTCCACGCATACATATTCATGCCGTCTTTTTTTTGCTTCTCTTACGGCAAAACCCAAGGCTGTGCTCAGTTCTTTGCTTATCATATCTGCCTTACTCCTTTTCCATCGTACTTTTTAAAGGAAACCCCCTGCTGCCTGCCAGATGGTGAACTGTCTCAACTTTGGTCTCTGCGATTTCTCTGGGGTATATACCGCAAACTGCTTTCCCCTTATTATGTACATTAAGCATTATTTGTGTTGCTTTTTCAAGTGATTTTCCAAAAACATTAACAAGAATCTCCACAACAAATTCCATGGTGGTATAATCGTCATTATGGAGAATGACTTTATATCTAGGCGGATGATCTTCTCTGGTTTTTGAAGAGATGACCGCCTTTGTTTTGGAATCAGTGGATGCCATTTGCCGTTCCTATTTCATACAGCATTTTTTGTATTTTTTCCCGCTGCCGCAGGGGCAGGGATCATTGCGTTTTACCTTTGTGGCAGCGCGTTTCACCGGTTTTTTAACAGCAGTCTCATCAGCATGGGAAAATGTCAGGTCCTGTTTTTCCCTGGGCAGCAGCTCATCTGCCGGCACAGACATGGATATCTGGATTTTGAACAAAATATCCACAATCTCTTCCTTGATACGCTCCATGAGCCCGTGGAACATATCAAATCCCTCTTTTTTGTATATCCGCAGCGGGTCCTGCTGGGCATAGCCCCGCAGGCCGATGCCTTCCTTGAGATGGTCCATGGACAACAGGTGCTCCTTCCACCGGGTGTCCACTGTCTGGAGAATGACAAACCGTTCCAGGGACCTTGCCTGTTCTTGTCCGATCATGGCCTCTTTTTCTTCGTAATGGGCTTTGGCCTTTTCAAAAACATGGTCAGCCAGGGCATCTGCATCGGCAAAGGATGGGGCATCTGCTGCCAGGCGCAGATCAAAGTTAAACACCTGCTTGACCGATTTTTCAAGACCCTTCAGGTCCCACTGGGCCACCGGTGTTTTTTCCGCGGCAAAGTTGTTCACAATTTCCCATGCCTTGTCCTCCACCATGTCCATGACAACGGATTTCAGGTTGTCTTCCATGAGGGCCTGGCGGCGCTGGCGGTAGATCACCTCCCGCTGCTGGTTCATGACATCGTCAAATTCCAGCAGGTGCTTTCTGATTTCAAAGTTGTGGCCTTCCACCTTGGACTGGGCGTTTTCAATGGCTTTGGAAATAAAGGGATGTTCAATGTGTTCGCCCTCTTCAATGCCCAGCTTGTCCATGACCGAATGGATGCGCTCCCCGCCGAAAATGCGCAACAGGTCATCTTCCAGAGACAGGTAGAACCGGGAAGATCCCGGGTCCCCCTGTCGGCCGGACCGGCCCCGAAGCTGGTTGTCGATGCGCCGGGATTCATGGCGGGAGGTGCCCAGGATATGCAACCCCCCCAGTTCCACCACCCCGTCCCCCAGCTTGATGTCGGTTCCCCGGCCGGCCATGTTGGTGGATATGGTCACCGCCCCTTTCTGGCCGGCATTGGCAACGATCTCTGCTTCCGCCTTGTGGTGTTTGGCATTCAGCACGTTGTGTGGGACCCCTTTTTTCTTGAGGGTTTTGCTCAGGTCCTCTGACACATCAATGGAGATGGTGCCCACCAGCACAGGCTGCCCCTTTTTATGCAGGTCAATGATCTCCTTGATGGAGGCATCATATTTCTCTTTTTTGGTTTTATAGATCAGGTCGGCAAAATCCTTGCGGATCATGGGTTTGTGGGTGGGGATCACCAGCACATCCAGATCATATATTTTCTTGAATTCCGGGGCTTCGGTTTCTGCCGTACCGGTCATGCCGGACAGTTTGTCATACATGCGGAAATAGTTCTGAAAGGTGATGGATGCCAGGGTCTGGTTTTCGTTCTCGATTTTTACCCCTTCTTTGGCTTCCAAGGCCTGGTGGAGCCCCTCGCTGTACCGCCGGCCGCTCATGAGCCGGCCGGTGAATTCATCCACGATCACCACCTGGTTGTTTTTGACAATATAGTCGGTGTCCCGCTTGAACAGGGTATGGGCCTTCAATGCCTGGTTCAGGTGGTGCAGGATCTCGATGTTGGCCGGATCATACAGATTGTCCACGTTCAACATCTTTTCACCCTTGGCAATGCCGGCTTCTGTCAGGGATGCGGTCTTGGATTCCTCATCCAGGGTATAATCCACCTCTTTTTTAAATCCCGGCAGAATGCCGTTCACCAGGGTGTATAAATGGGTGGATTTTTCAGCAGGTCCTGAAATGATCAGCGGGGTCCTGGCCTCATCGATGAGAATGGAGTCCACCTCATCCACTATGGCAAAATTAAGGTTCCCCTGGGCCAGGCTTTCTTTGTCAAACTTCATGTTGTCCCGCAGATAATCAAACCCGAACTCGTTGTTGGTACCATAGGTGATATCTGCGCTGTAGGCATCTTTTCTTTCCTGGTCTGTCATGTTGTGAAGGATGACGCCGGTGCGCAGGCGCAGAAACCGGTAAATTTGATCCATCCACTCCGCATCCCGGCCGGCCAGGTAGTCATTCACAGTGACAATGTGCACCCCTTTGCCGGACAGGGCATTCAGATAGGCGGGCAGGGTGGACATCAATGTTTTTCCCTCACCGGTTTTCATCTCGGCAATCATGCCGTGGTGCAGGGCGATGCCGCCGATGAGCTGGACATCAAAATGGCGCATTTCAAGGGTGCGCACCGATGCCTCCCTGACCAGGGCAAAGGCTTCAGGCAGCAGATCATCCAGAGATTCCCCTTTGTCATACCGTTCCCTGAACGCCGTGGTTTTTTGGGCCATCTGTTCATCAGACAGCTGCTTTATCCGGGGTTCAAACGCGTTTATCTCCTGTACAAGGGGATCCAGCTTCTTCAGCTGCCGGTCATTGCTGGAGCCGAAGACCTTTGTGAAAAAATTAAGTACCATCTATATTTTACCTGCCCTTCAAAATGATATGTTAGCCTGTTATGGTAAACATATAATCATTAATTGAAAAAATAAAATTAAAAAGCAAAAAAAAATACCAGCAAAAAGAATCAGTTTTTTGTGGTACGTGCAAAGACAGCCATATGGATGTGGGGTTAGTTCAGGATATATTTCACCGGATCAATGGGGGTGCCGTTGATGCGTACTTCATAGTGCAGGTGGGGGCCTGTGCTCTGGCCGGTATTGCCCATAAGGCCGATGACATCCCCGCGCTTCACCTGCTGCCCGGGTTTGACAAGAATTTTTTCCAGGTGACCGTAACGGGTCACCCTGCCGTATCCATGATCAATGGTTACCAGGTTGCCCAGAAGTGATTTTCTGGATGCATAGGAAACTTTTCCATTGGCAGTGGCAATGATTTCCGTTCCGGGTTTGTTGGAAATATCCAGGCCGGCATGAAATGACCGTTCTCCTGTGAACGGGGAATCCCTGTAACCGAACCCGGAGGTGACCCAGCCCTCAACCGGCCTGATGGAGGGGGTGGAGGCCAGCAGGTTTTTCTTTTTTTCCAGCTCTTTTATCAAGTGGTCGAAATCCAGAAACTGCTGCTTTACGGTCAAAGCGGTCTGGTCGAGCTGGTGGTGCATTTCCCGGACCAGGTTGTTGTGTTTTTCATCCAACGGAAGATCCTGGTCCAGGCTGTTTTCCGGAATGCCGCCGATTCCGATGAAACCGCCAGTGTTACCGGGTTTTTTGATGTCTGCAATGAGGCGCATCCGGTCTTCGAGTTTGTCCAGGGCAGCGACCCTTTCTTTGAGGTGTTCAACGGTTTTGGCAAACTGCTGGAGCTGCTGCCGCTGGATCTGGATTTCACCGGTCTGGGACTGGATTATCTGCTGCTGGGTCCTGGTGTCAAAGGAAAGGGTGCGCAGCCTGTAATAATCATATCCCACCCATCCGGCTGCCCCTGCAGCGCACATGCCGGCAATGAACAGAAAGGCCGCCACCAGCTTGTGCAGGGTGATTTCCCTGATATCGGAGCTGGATCCGGTATGAAACCATATTTTGATGCGGTGCTTCATTGCCCTATGTCATACTTGATAACCGGATACTGTGTCAAGTTAAAATGCGGTTTGCGTATGTTTGGGGCTTCGACTCGTGGGGGGCTGGTCAGCCGGAATATCAGTGGAGAATCTGGCTGAGGAAGAATTTGGTGCGTTCATGCTGGGGATGTTCAAAGAAGTCCACCGGGTTGTTTTCCTCCAGAATCATGCCGTCATCCATGAGCATGACCCGCTG
>JAABSB010000081.1 GCA_011390615.1 Desulfotignum sp.
AAGCAAAAAACAATCCGAAAAAAAGAAAAGGCAGCCAGGCATACCCCGGACTGACAAGTTCATAGGGGCGAACCCATGCCCCCCCTGCCCATGTAAATAAAAACAAAAGCAGGGCAAACCATATCCAGCCTTCCCAGGGGCCGACCCTGCCCAGAAAATAAAAGGGCAACATAATTATGATTGTAAGAATAACTGCTGTCAACAGATCAGCGAAAAACATGATTTTTTCCTTTCTTTGTAAATTGTCCGGCCCTGTCCGGAATATGCAGGTTATTGTCAGTACCTTGGCGGACAGGGCAGACAAAAAGTGTGACAGGTTACGGGTTTATTGTACGCTGGATATTGTAAGCTCATTGTCCACAACAACGGCACCCCCCTCAAGGGCGTTTTGTGTGGCAGCATCGTATTCAGACCAGGAATCGACCTGTCCGGTGAGGGTGGCTCTGCCATTATCCACCATCACGGTTATCTGGTCCGAATCAACAAAGGGACTCCAGAACAATTCACTTTCAATATTTTCAGTTATTTCCCGGTCATTTTTTCGGGAGGTGACATTGGGCTGGTAGGTATACCAGTCATAATTGTAGACATAGGAATCATCCACATAGGGTTTGTACACAAAAGGATCCCAGGATTTATTGACAATCAGGTTGTTGTTAACCGAATAAACCCCAAGCACCTCGGCGGCCAGATCTTCGGCCCGGGCTTTTTCATAATAGGTGTCCACTGTGCCGGACAGGTTCACAATACCGGCCAGGGCAGTCACTGTGATCTCAAAATTTTCCACATATACATCTTTTCTGAACTTGTCCTCTATTTTTTGTTCCAGTTCAATGTTGCTGATATCCTGAGCCGGGGGGGAAACCTTTATCTGGTTCTTGACCCGGATTACACCCACGGTGTTTCCGGCATCTTCTGCAGCAGCATGTTTGGCGGAAAGATAATTGACCCAGCCGGTGAGTGTAACCACGCCGTTGTCAACCTGGGTATCAATTTTTGTGGAAAGCACCCGCGGATCATACAAAATGGCGGAATCAACCGCATTCTTTATCTTGTCATCGGGTTTGAGCAGGTATTTTTCAGCCCGCAGATCCTTATCCCGAGCCCAGCGGTCCACCTTGAGCAGGCTGGCATCCACCTCTTTTATACCCGGCAGCCAGGCATGGGTTATGGCCCGGTTTTTTTCAACGGCACTGCCCACGGTTCCCGTAAGTGCCACTTTGCGATTTTTCACTGAGACCTGAATCAGTTCATCATCCACAAGGGTATCCCAGGCAAGGGCCTTTGCAATATCATTGGCAAAATCCGCATCCGGACGGGAGGTTTTGTGGTCAAACAGGATGAGGTTCTTGACCTTTTTCACGCCGCTGACGCTTTTGGCTACCTTTCCGGCCGCCTGTTTTTCAATATAGGAATTAACCTCCCCCTTGAGGGTAACCATTTTGTTGTCGACACTGACATCAATTTCAAAAAGTTCCGTGACCGGATCCACAGCCAGGGACTGGATCACGTCCGTTTTAATATCAGGATCTGTTTTTTCGGTCAGCGGGTTCACCTCGATACGGTTGATGACCGAACGGACCCCTTTTACTGTTTCCGCAATGGCCAGAGCCCGTTCTTTTGCCAGAAGATTGCCCACACTACCGGTGAGGGTGACCACGCCATTGGTACACGAAATGTTCACAAGATAGGAGGGAACTGCCTGGTCCTGCATCAGTTCGTCTTCAATGGCAATTTCAATATTGGTGTCTGTTACATCCAGCGCGGCCAGTCCAATTCCGCCGCCCGCAAGCAAGAAAAAAAACACTGCTATAATGGCAAAACAAATGGTTTTGGTTACTTTTTTGGGTGTAACTCGCATTGCACACTCCTTTTTTTTGGTTTATAAGATTGAATACCCGGTATCAAATACCCCTGTGGTTTGAATTACAAAAAGTACCTGAATTCCAGCTGTGCTGTAAATGCGGTAAATTCTGTATTTACAATGGGAAAAGGGTGTATCCCTGATTTGTTGGTGGCAGAATATTTACTGGGCATGGTGGACTGGGACAGCCCCAGGCATGGAAAAAATTGATCCATGACTGCTGCAGAAATCCAGCGCAGTTGTTTGACCGGTTTGACTGGGTTGTGCTATCTACAGGTCAGGATTGTCAAATATACAGGGTTTTCTCGATGGATCAGCCGCTGTCCGGCATATTATCATACAGATGATGGATAATAATTTCACCTGCTGCATGGAGATGCAAGGGAAGGGAAAAAGGGGATGCAAATTGAAATTACCCAGATGTCAAGCACGCTGCTTTCTGTCGGGGGCATTTTTTTATTGGGATTTGCCGCGGATCTGGCCGGCCGCTACACACCGCTGCCCCGGGTAACACTTCTGCTTCTCTGCGGATTGCTCTTTGGACCAGCTGGCTTAGATCTGCTGCCTCACCGGTTTATGAATGAATGGTTTCCCCTGCTGACCCATATTGCACTTTGTATGGTGGGGTTTCTACTGGGTGAAAAGATTACGCTTTCCGCCATACGTGAAAGAGGGAGATCCGTGCTGTGGATATCTGTAGGTCAGGCAATGGGTGCCAGCCTATTGGTGGGTACAGTATTGTTCTTTTGGGGGGTGGCTCCGGCGTTCGCCCTGATAATGGCCGGAATTGCCCCTGCAAGTGCGCCGGCAGCCATTTTCGATGTTGTTAAGGAAACCGGAAAAAAATCACACTTTACAAAGATTTTGCTGGGTATCGTTGCCATTGATGATGCATGGGGCCTGCTGATCTTCAGTTTTCTGCTGGCGGCAGCCTCGGCAATCAGTGGACAAGGCGGTGCAGTGAATGCAATTTTAACCGGATCTGTAGAGGTTACAGGAAGTATTTTACTGGGTCTGCTCATCGGTCTGCCCATGGCCTTTCTCACTGGACGGATTCGACCGGGAGAACCCACCCAGGCGGAAGCCCTGGGACTGGTGATAACCTGTGCCGGTATTGCCGTAATGCTCGATTTGTCCTCTATTCTTGCGGCCATGGCCATGGGAAGTACAGTGGCCACACTGGCCAGTCACCATGATCATCCGTTCAATGAAATAAACGAAATTGAATGGCCTTTCATGATCCTTTTTTTCCTGCTGGCCGGTGCTTCTTTGCATATCGAAAAAATGGCTGCGGTTGGAATGATCGGGCTGCTTTATATTATTGCCAGGATAACAGGCCTTTGCAGCGGTGCGAGGCTTTCCGGCCACCTTGTCAATACAGATGCTGTGGTAAAAAGATGGATTGGGTGCTGCCTGTTTCCCCAGGCCGGTGTGGCTCTAGGGATGGCACTGCTTGCCGCGGAGCGGTTTCCTGAATTAAAGGATGTGATATTACCGGTCATCATAGGCTCAACCGTATTTTTCGAAATAATCGGACCCGTCATTACCCGGCACGTGATCAATAAAATAAGCCATACAGAAAAGACCTGATACGGGAGATAAAGAAATTATACCATCAACATTGTCTTTATCATCCACCACTCCCAACCGGTGCATTTTGGCATTTATAAATTGTCCGGCCCTGTCCGGAATATGCAGGTTATTGTCAGTACCTTGGGAGTATGAGACCGTCTCCCATCTGGTTCACTTCTGGTGCAGGCAGGACCTTTCCAAGCTTTCTGACAGTGATAAAGGCAAAGCGGCTGCCATCATCGAAATCAAGGATCAGGGTCGCATGTTCGGTTTATAAAATTAAAGGAACAAACGCGTATTGTTTTTGTGTAAATTGTGTTCTTATCAAATCCTGGTCTTTTCGCATGATGATCATGGGTCCTCTTTGATACGGGCATACGATAATCCCTTTGTCATTCAATAATTTTTTGGCCAGATCTTCTATCTTGCTGACCATATCAGGACTGACCCCGGTTGTGGCAATTATCCGGTCATATTTTCCATGCGGGTTCTGGAATATGTTTTCATTTTTGATCTCCAGGTTGTTGAGCTTGTCATTTGCATCAATATTTTTTTTCAATTTTTTCAGATTTTCTCTTGCCAGTCCAACGAGTTCCGGAACTATTTTCCTGAAATAATTTTCAAAGTTTTTTTGTATTTCCGGGAATCTCATTGCCGCGGCAGGATGATATGTGGGATTGAGCGGTTTCATTGAGCTGGAGAAAAGTTTGTATTTCTTTTGATGTAAGTGTTTCTTTTTCTATTAATTCATTTGCAAGGAGATTCAATTTTTCGCGATTTTCCTGTAAGATTTTTTGCACCTGTTCATGGCATTGATGGAGAATTTCTTTGACTTCGGCATCGATGATTTGTGCGGTTGCTTCGCTGTAATCTTTCTCTTCTGTCAACTCCCTGCCGAGAAAAGGATGGGGTTCTCCTTTTTTAAAAACCATTAGTCCGATTTTTTCGCTCATGCCCCATTGGCAAACCATCCGCCGCGCCAGTTGAGAGGCATTTTTCAGATCATCGCCGGCTCCTGAAGTAACATCGTTAAATACTTCTTCTTCAGCAGCCCGGCCACCCAACATAACTGAAATTCTGTTAAGCAGGTATTGTTTGCTGAAATTGTGTCTGTCCTCTTCGGGTACCTGTTCTGTTGCACCCAGTGCTCTGCCCCGGGGTATGATGGTTACTTTAGAGAGCGGATCTGCTCCCGGAAGCAGCAGCGCAACAAGTGCATGACCGGCTTCATGGTAGGCAATCATGTTTTTTTCTTTGTCAGAAAGCCTGTCTTCACGCTTGAGTCCCATGATAATTTTATCCCGGCTTTCATGAAACTCCTGCATTTCCACTTGTTTTTTGTTTTTTCGGGCTGCAAGCAGCGTGGCCTCGTTGACCAGGTTTTTTAAATCAGCACCACTGAAGCCCACCGTGCTCCCGGCCAATTGATCATAATCGATATCTTTCGCCATCTTCACTTTGTTGATATGCACTTTGAGAATCTTTTTCCTCGCCGATTTCCGGGGCATTTCCAAATTGATCCGACGATCAAATCGACCGGGGCGTATCAGCGCCGGATCCAGTACATCCGGGCGGTTGGTAGCGGCCAGAACAATGACAGATTCCTGCTTGCTGAATCCATCAATTTCCGAAAGAATCTGGTTCAGGGTCTGCTCCCGCTCATCATGTCCCCCGCCGACCCCGGTTCCCCGCACCCTGCCGATGGAGTCCAGCTCGTCAATAAAAATCAGGGACGGTGCATTCTTTTTTGCGACCTGGAACATGTCTCTGACCCGGGAAGCGCCCACCCCGACAAACATTTCGATAAATTCCGATCCACTGATGGAATAAAACGGTACATTTGCTTCTCCTGCCATGGCCTGGGCCATCAGGGTCTTTCCCGTGCCGGGGGGGCCGGCCAGCAGTATCCCTTTGGGCAGTTCAGCACCCAGGTCAAGATAGACAGCCGGGTCCTTGAGGTAATCGACCATCTCTTTTAATTCCTTTTTGGCATTTTCAAGGCCTGCGACATCTTCGAAGGTAACGTCAACTGCCTGTTTTTGTATTTTTTTTGCCTTGGATTTACCAAAACCAAATGGTCCTGCTCTCCCTCCTACTCCGCCCATTCCGCCCATTTGGTCTTTCATCTTTTTGTTTAAATAGACAAAAAATCCAATGATAAGCACCCAGGGCAGCAGGCTGATGAAAGCTCTGGCCAGCCAGTTGGTCTCATCCGTCTCAGCATCTATTACCACGCCGTTTTTTTCCAAAAGGGGCATAAGCTCCGGATCTTCGAAACCGGGCAAAACCGTGGAGAATACCGCGGGCTCCTGCCTCTGATGTTCTTCGCCTGTTGTTTCAGCAGACGTCTCCTTTTCCTGTGCAGCATATTGTCCTGTTATTTTTTGCCCCTTTACCTGGATTTTTGCAACGTCACCTGCCGTAACTTTTTCCTTGAATTCAGAGTAGGCGATCTCTTCACTCTTCTTGCCTGCCATATAGGTGGTATATCCGATCGAAACAACAATCCAGAAAATAAAAAATAAAAGAAGTCGGAGCCACTGCGGAGATTTGTCGACAATGTTTTTCTTTTCAGGTGGTGTATCAGTCATGTGTCGCTTCCAGAGAAAAAACCGGTTTGTATTTTAATGCAAGCAGGGGCATCATTTTTGTTTTAGACAGATCATGCAAGTTTTCGCATATATCATTCATAGACACCTGCCACAACCGCACCACAGCCGGAACACCTGTTTTTTTCTGCAAGATCCATTTCCACCCGGGTCAGGTTTCTCTGAATGACCGGCTGCCTGCATTGCGGGCACCGGGTATTTCTGGTGTCTTTGTTTTCATTGATGACATTGCCCATGTATACATAATGCAATCCTGCCTTTTTCCCGATGTTGAAAGCAGCTTCCATAACAGAAAGGGGTGTGGCAACAGCATTGGTATACTGGTAGTCTGGGTGAAACCGGCTGACATGCCATGGAATATCAGGGTCTACATCGGCAATGAATTGCGCAATTTCATGCAGTTCCTCTTCTCTGTCATTGGCTTTTGGTACAATCAGGGTGGTGACCTCCAGCCAGATGCCTGCTTCTTTTATATATCGGATGTTCTCTAAGACCGGGTGCAGTCTTCCTTTGCAGATATCTTTGTAAAATGTCTCATTCATGGCTTTCAAGTCTATATTGATCCCGTCCAGAAAAGGCCCGATGGTGTCTATGGCCTGTTTTGTCATATACCCGTTGGATACAAAAATGTTTTTCAATCCCCGATCCCGGGCCAGCCGGGCCGTGTCATAGGCATATTCAAAAAAGATGGTGGGTTCTGTATAGGTATATGCAATGCTTTGGCAGTTACTTTCAATCGCGTTGTGAACAATTTGTTCAGGATCCATGGGTTTTCCGGGAAGGTGCTGATCCCCTTTTTTTACAGCTTGAGAAATTTGCCAGTTCTGACAGAAACTGCAGGTAAAATTGCAGCCAACCGTACCGATGGAATAGGCAGAACTGCCCGGCAGAAAATGATACAGCGGTTTTTTTTCAATGGGATCGACATGGGCGGCGATAACCCTGCCATAGGCCAGGGTGTATAGTTTACCGTCCAGATTCTGCCGGACATTGCAGATGCCGAATTTCTGATCAGATATACGGCATCCGTGATAGCACAAACCGCAGGTGACTTTATTATCCTCTCTGGGCTCAAAGAGCATGGCCGGTTTCATTTTCTTCTCCTTTTTCACCTGTAAAAAAACAAAATTAACATATCCTGATTTGTGTCACATTGTAAATGAGGTGAATCATTTATTTGCGCTCGAAAAATGATGTATTACCCTAAATATCAAGAACCACAAGCCCGGAAAATGGAGCAGTGCAATGGTTAAATCAATAACATACGGCCCCTTTACAGCATAGAATACATCATCAATTTTCGAAATAATCCTGACCCATCCAGGAATGTACTGGTCGAATGTACTGGTCTATCACCGCTACGCGAGAATCAATGGCCCTGGCGGCTCTCCTGCCGCTTTTTACGGCGCCCTCTATGCTCCAGACATGGACCTATGTTTGCGTATGCGAACCGGCGAGAAACAGGTTAGCAATCGCTGTGGTCTGGGGCGGCATAGCGTGCTGGGTAGTGGTGCTGTTCACCCACAGACCATGCTTGTAAAAGCAAGGATTTTTGGCCCGGCAACAAAGGAGGACGTTTTCGAGACAATCTTGCCGAGCCGAATTTCTGATCAAATATACAGCATCCGCAGAATCTTCTACATGTATCCTTTTTCCAAAATACAGTATTCACCTGATTGAATTCCTGTTGGAAAAAAGAAAAAATAGTGACAGATTTTACAGCACCTGCATAACGCTGTTGTCGGGCTGGGAAGTAATGAAGACCAGAAAACAAATTCATGTGGGAACCTCCCGGTGGAATCACGATCACTGGAAACAGGAGGACATGGATAAGATAAAAATAGGCTAAAATCAATGATGGGAGATATTGACGAAAAATTCAGATTTTCCTTGGCGTATTTTCATTAAACTCAGGATGGACTTCCCAATTTCCTATTGAATCCTATCATGCCCTGCCCAAAGGGATTATGGTGGACAAACCGATCCTCCGGGAATGCGGTCAACTGTATGCAGTGAAATGATGGAAAATGCCTGGTCCCTAAAAAAAGACAAATAGTGATACAGCCGTTAATATCATAAGGAAAGCTTTTATGACAGATTTTTGCAACCAAACACGAAAGTTCAAGCAGGCATCTTCGCCCAGACCATCTTTGGCCCATACCATGACCCGCCGGGATTTTCTCTCAGCCACAGGTTCGATCGTCATGGCCGGGTCCTTGTGGCCCCTATGTCAGGCCTGGGGGGCAGATGCAGAAATTGCTCCGGCAGGAAATATTGGGGAACTGAATGCCACGGGCGCCGGGGGCATCGATCTATACCTGGAAAGACGTAATCTGTTGATCGGGGGCAGGCCGGGACGAGCAATCGCAATCAACGGCTCGATTCCAGGGCCGGTGATCCGCATGACCGAAGGCAAAGAAGCACTGATCCGGGTTCACAATCTTTTGCCTGAATCGACTTCCATTCACTGGCACGGCATTCTTCTGCCCTTTACCATGGACGGCGTACCAGGTATCAGCTTTCCGGGGATTTCACCGGGTGAAACCTTTACATACCGTTTTCCTGTCCGGCAGAACGGCACTTACTGGTACCACAGCCACACCGGTCTGCAGGAACAGCTCGGCCACTACGGCCAGCTTGTTGTTGCGCCTGCCGGGCCTGATCCGGTGGCCTATGACGTGGACCATTCCATTGTCCTGTCGGACTGGACCTTTGAAGACCCGCACCGGGTGCTGTGGAAGCTCAAGACCATGGAGGGCTATTATAATTTTCAGCGTCCCACACTGGCAAACATCCAAGACCAGATGCAGGCCACCGGCATGACCCTGAAACAAGTGATTGACAAACGCCTGGCCTGGGACCGCATGCGTATGGACCCCACAGATATTGCCGATGTCACGGGCGCCACCTACAGCTATTTGATCAACGGCCAGACCGCTGCGGAAAATCCTGTTTTTACTGCCGGGCCTGGCCAGCGTGTGCGCCTGCGGTTTGCCAATGCCGCGACCATGACATTTTATGACATCCGGATTCCCGGCCTGCCCATGACCGTGGTCCAGGCAGACGGACAGAACATCCAGCCGGTGGAAACCGATGAGCTGCGCATTGCCGTAGCTGAAACCTATGACGTGGTGGTGACGATACCCGATACCCTGTCCAGTGACTGGGCCTATACCCTGTTTGCGGAAACCATGGACCGCAGCGGTTATGCACGTGCAACCATAGCCCCGCGCCAGGGAATGGCTGCCGGCATACCCGATCCCCGCCGCAGGCCCATGCTGACCATGGCTGACATGGGCATGATGATGGACAAGGATGTGAAACACCACGATCACATGGATAAAAACAAAAACAAAGGAGACATGGGGATGCAGCACCATATGCAGGACCATGGCGGTGACAGGAGGGAATTGCCGACACAGAATCTGCCGGACCGCATCCGGCATGGTTCAGCAGAACACGGCCCGGCCAGCATTACCATGGCCCGTACGGCCTACCGCCGCCTGGATTATCCAGGTGCAGGGCTTGGCAATGACGGCTGGCGGGTGCTCACCTACAGCCAGCTTCGCGCCCTGGAGCGGCCGTACGGCCGCCGTGCCCCCACCCGGGAGTTTGATCTGCATCTGACCGGCAACATGCACAAGTACATCTGGGGATTTGACGGCAAAAAATGGTCTGAGTCAGACATGATACGCTTTCAATACAAAGAGCGGCTGCGCATCAACATGATCAACGACACCATGATGAGCCACCCCATCCATCTGCACGGCATGTGGATGGACCTTTACGCCGGGGGCAATCTTGACGACAACCCCCGCAAACACACCGTCATTGTGCAGCCTGCTGAACTGCTGACAGTGGATATTTTCGCAGACGCACCGGGCCAGTGGGCGTTTCACTGCCATCTGCTTTACCACATGGAGGCAGGCATGTTCCGCACAGTGGCGGTTGTCCACGACCTGGAAGGAGGTCCCATCCATGTCAAGGTATAAACATTGTCTGCTTGCAATGGCCATTGCGGTTATCATGCAGTCCGGCTTAGGTTTTGCCCAGGAAAAAAAAGAGATACCGCTTACATCAGACCGTGACGGCCATCAGGAATCAGCCCGTGAGCATCACGGCGGATCATCCTCTGATATCAAGACCCCGCCGCTGCCTGAAGGCATGAGCCTTGATGACGTACTTGCGTATGCGCAAAATCCGCCGCCTGACCATTTCCCCGTCACCCTGCAGGATGACCGGGTGTATGTTTTTACATTGTTTGAAAAACTCGAATACCGGATTGCAGATGATGACACCCCTGATCACATCGGCTGGGAAGCCCAGGGATGGGTCGGGAAGGATTTTCATAAGTTCTGGTGGAAACATGAGGGGGAAGCGGTTTTTGAAGGCCCTGACAACGGTGAAACTGAGACTGATTTGCTGTACTCCCGCCTGGTCACGCCTTTTTGGAATTTCCAGGTGGGTGTGCAGTATGCCAATGAATGGCACACGGATGATTACGAAGACCGTTGGTCTGGTGTGCTGGCGTTTCAGGGCCTGGCTCCCTACAAATTTGAACTTGACAACGCATTGTATGTCTCTGAAGACGGGGATGTGACCTTTACCTGTGAAGCAGAATACGATCTGCGCATCAGTCAGCGGCTGGTGCTTCAGCCCCTGGCCGAACTGCACTTTGCTGCACAGGATATTTCCGAAAGGGATTTGGGGGCCGGTATCACTGATGTGAATCTCGACCTGCGCCTGCGCTATGAGATAAAACGCGAATTTGCGCCTTATATCGGTATCCGCTACCGTTTCCTTGCCGGTGAAACCGCTGATATCGCCGAAAAATCCGGTGCAGACACCACCCAGTTGTTTTTTATGGCTGGGATTCGCTTTGCGTTTTGACCACGGTTTGGCTCTCCATCGGATCGGGCTTAACCGGTGGCGGCCCGCAGCCCGGTTTGTCGATCCCAGGCTGACTTTTTCCAAACGGGGCGTGGGTATCCCCGGTTCATGGAAAAATTGAACAGATAAAAAATAGAGGCGGCCGTACACAACAAGGGTACGGCCGCCCGGGAAGAGAAGAGAAGGTCATAAAAATTGCATTGTTTTTCATTGCTTCGACCATTTCGGCACGGCAGAACCGAAATAACCATAATTATTTCATGTTATCCTTATATTCATTGTCCGTATTTTTCATTTGGTGGGTTTATTCATTTGTCTGTTTTTTATCATAGTCCCCCTGTTTCATACGATTTTTTTGATCATAATCATCACTGAAATCTTCACCATAATAACCGCGGATTTTCTGATCAAATCTGGAGTCACCAACCCTGTTCCAGTCATCTTCAGTAAACTTTGGTGCATTCGAAAGCATTTGCTTATCAACTTTATTCAGTGTTACAACCTTATTTTCTGAATCTATTTTTGCATCATTGAACGGAATTGGGATACGATCATCACCGACTCCCAGGATTCCCCCGTGGGATAGAACCATATACTGTATACGGCCGCTTTCATTGATAATCAAATCCTGGATCTCACCCAGATCTTCATTTTGTTTGCTTTTTACGGTCATTCCAATCAAATTACTGGCCATACAGGATTTTTTGAGGGCTGATTTATCATCGTAATTCATCGCAGCGTGTTTTTCACTTTTCTTGGAATCCTTTTCGCCCTGCATTTGCATGGATTTATCGCTCTTTTCCTTACCGGTGGTTTTGTCATAATCCCCAGCAAAGACATATCCTGCTCCCATAAAGGTAAAGAGGATCGCTGCAATTACCATTGTTGTAAAATGTTTTTTTGCTTTCATGATGTTCTCCTTGTTTTCGTTTGATGAACCATTTTTTACCCACCCACACACAATTTATTTATGACCTTCTTTTACAACTGCTTCCTGACTATAATGAACATGTTTTTTGTTCATTAATCAGGAGTCTGGAAAAGTGAAAATGCAGCATGCGTGCCAGCTGTTGTTGTCAGAGGCATGGAAAGAAGCCGTTTAAATTACGGTACAATACGAGATAAAGGTTGCAGAAGCCTTCTATGAGAAAATTTTTTAAATGGAAAACCCCACTGCCTGGAAATTATCAAAGCCTTTTTCACTCTTTCTCGGCATAAACATAAAAGATGACAGGGGTAAATGTGACCAATGATCATATTTGACCGAACAACCTTGTCCCGGCTTTTTATGGATATATTGATTGTCGGATTATTGTTTAATCGGTTTCATGTGTTTCATCCAGAAATTCAGGGTCCGGAAGGCCCGTTCAATTTCCATGAGCTGTTTATATCCCCGGGGAAAATTTTCAGCAGACAGACTCTTGTCAGGGATATGCCCGGGTTCCGGTTCTGGCGGGTGGGGTGTGGTTGCGTATATCTTACAGCGCTCCACAGTGGGTGTGCTGCCCCGTCTACAGGGAACAATTATTGAATATACAGTGTTTCCCTTATGGATAAGCCGGTATCATATGAATTATACTAATAATGATCGATAGATTAATACATTATGGTTATTCTCGGAAGAGTTAATTTTTACCGGCAGTATAACATGATAAAAGGAGACCTAAGTTATGTTCGTACTGAAAAAATTTTTTTTATGATATGTTTATTGACTTTTTTGGGGCTCGGCACGATAGGCTGTGAAAAAGAAGGTCCTGCAGAAAGGACGGGCGAAAAATTTGATGAAGCTGCTGAGCAGGTTGGAGAGAAGGTTGAAGAATTTAAGGAAAAAACCGGTGAACAAATGGAAGAGGCAGGAGAAAAGATGCAATAGCGAAATGGAATTTCTTTTTGCTATATGACAGGAACCACATATAAAGAGAAGAAGAGGTAATTCATGAATTTAACACAAAAAATTAGAGAGAAAAAAACGGAATTCCAGTCTTCAGCTCCGGACGAAGTCCAGGGGGTTATGGCCCGCTCCATAAAGCAGCTGCAGGATTCCGAAATTATGGACAAGGTGTTGGCCAAAGGCGATAAGGCACCGGATTTCACACTGGAAAATACCCGCGGCAATTACGTTAATCTTTATAATATCCTTTCATCGGGCCCGGTTGTTCTGGGATTTTATCGAGGACGGTGGTGACCGTTCTGCAACCTGGAGCTGGAAGCTCTGCAGGAGGCCCAGTCAAAATTCACATCTCTGGGGGCCACCCTTTTGATGATTTCTCCCCAGACAAAGGCGCATTCCCGCACCTTTAAGGAAGAAAAAGGGCTTACCATGGAGATTTTAAGCGACCCCGGAAACAGCGTAGGTGAAGAATACGGCCTCATCTATACTTTTACCGAGGAACTCAAACAGGCTTATCTGCAGCTGGGTATCAACCTGGAAGAATACAACAGCAATGATCCCTGGAGACTGCCCCTGGTATCCCGTTATATCATAGACCGAAAGAAAATTATTCAATATGCTGTTGTCAGTGCGGATCATACGGACAGGGTTGAACCGGAGCATACCCTGAAGGCCCTTAAGGCTTTGGAAAAATAACCGGCGGGAAGCTGACGTGCGGTTTTCAGGCGGATATCCTGAGAAAAGGATATCCGCCTGTGTTGTGATTTCGGATTACAGGCAGCGCATAAAGGCGGTAAGCGCCTCTTTTTCTTCGTTGGTGAGCTTGAGTTCGGTGACGATATTGAAGAACTCGACCGTGTCTTCAAGGGTGAGGAGTCGGCCGTCGTGCATATAAGGCGGTGAATCTTTTATGCCCCTGAGGGTAAAGGTTTTAATGGGCCCAACCCCGGTGATCCATTTTTTGTTGCTCATATGGGGTTTATAAAACCGTTCCACCTGCAGATTGTGCATCTTGTCAT
>JAABSB010000082.1 GCA_011390615.1 Desulfotignum sp.
GTGGCGGGCCGGGGTAACAACGGCGGGGACGGCTGGGTCATGGCCCGGTATCTCATGGAAAAACAAATTCCCGTGACAATATTTTTGTTGTCCGATCCGGACCGGGTGGCCGGGGATGCAAAAGCCAACATGGACCTGGTGGAAAAACTGCTGCCGCATTATCCGGATTGTGCTGTGAAGGCGGTGCCGGATGCGGCGGCGTTTGCCCGGGAAAAAGCCCGGCTGGTGCATCATGACCTGTTTGTGGATGCCATTTTCGGCACCGGACTGAATTCTGATGTGAGAGGGTTTTTCAAGGATGTGATCACGTGCATCAACCAAACCGGGAAACCGGTATTTGCCGTGGACATCCCTTCAGGCCTCAATGCGGACACCGGGGCGGTCTGCGGGGTGTGTATCACGGCCTGTGCCACGGCCACCTTTGCCTTTGCCAAGACCGGTCATGTATTGTATCCGGGCAGCCAATACACCGGCACATTGCGGGTCGTGGATATCGGCATCCCCGGATTTGCGGCCAGAAAACAGGATATCCGGTTCCAGGTGCTGGAAAAAAAAACCATTGCCCCGTTGTTTTCCCCCCGGCCTTTTGATAGCCACAAAGGCACATTCGGTCATCTGCTGATCCTGGCCGGATCTACCGGAAAAACCGGGGCAGCTGCCCTGTGCGCCAATGCTGCCAAGCGGATTGGTACCGGCCTGGTCACCCTGGGGGTGCCGGAAAACATCAATGCCGTTGTGGAACCCATGGTGGTGGAGCCCATGACCGTGCCCCTGCCGGAAACCGCTGCCGGCACGTTGTCGCCTGATGGTCTGGACCGGATACTTTTGCTGGCAAAAGACCGGCAGGTCCTGGCACTCGGGCCGGGTCTGGGCACGGACCCGGATACCCGGAAACTTGTGCACACCCTGGTGGAAACCTGTTCCCTTCCCCTGATCATGGATGCAGATGCCATCAACTGTCTGGCTGGCGACCCGGCGGTTCTCTCTTCCAGAAAAACCCCGGCCGTGCTGACCCCCCATCCCGGGGAGATGGCCCGGCTGGCAGGGATCTCCACAGGGGATGTCCAGGCGGACCGGCCCGGGGTGGCAAAAAATTTTGCCCGGACATACAACGCCATCCTGGTGCTCAAGGGTGCCCAGACCCTGGTCGCCCTGCCGGACGGCCGGATCTTTCTGTGTCCTGCCGGCAACCCGGGCATGGCCACCGGCGGCATGGGAGATGTGCTCACCGGCATGATCGCCGGGCTGGCAGCCCAGGGATTTTCCCTGGAAAACGCGGCTGCTGCCGGGGTGTTCATCCATGGCCTGTGCGGGGATATCCTGGCAGACACTGTGGGCGGGTTCGGATTTCTGGCCACGGACATGATACATGCCATTCCCCGGGCCATCCACAGGCACCTGACATGAACCAGCAGGTCATCACAAGGACCGACGGCCAGACCAGGGACTTGGGACAGCGGCTGGGACAGGCCATGACCGGCCCCCTGGCCCTGGCCCTGACAGGGGATCTGGGATGCGGAAAAACCACTTTTGTCAAAGGCCTTGCCAGGGGCCTGGGGGTGAATGAAGGGTTCCACATCACCAGCCCCACCTTTACCATCATCAATGAATACCCGGCTGACAAAGGCCTGCGCCTGTGTCACCTGGACCTTTACCGCTTAGGGTCTGTGGAGGAACTTGCCTGTATCGGGTATGAGGATATGCTGGAAACAGATGCCGTTGTGGTGGTGGAATGGCCCGACCTGCTCAAAAAGGACCGGTTTTCCTTTGATCTGGAACTGACATTTGCATTTGATGCCGACTATAACCGGGTCATATCTTTTTTTGCCTATGGACAGACCGGCACAAACGTGCTATGCAAAATTTTTTCATAAATTATGGAACCATTATTTTGGAGTTATTATGGCGCTAAGGGTACAAAAATACGGGGGCACCTCTGTTGCGGATATCCAGCGGATATCCAGGGTGGCGGACCGGGTTGCAAAGGCCCATGATGCCGGTGACCAGGTGGTGGTTGTGCTCTCTGCCATGGCAGGTGTGACCGACAATCTCATCTCTTTGGCAAAGCAGGCAGCCAGACAGCCTGACAAAAGGGAGCTGGATGTTCTGCTTGCCACAGGAGAGCAGACCACTGCCGCCTTAATGGCGATGATCCTGAAATCACGGGGATACAAGGCAAAATCATTTCTGGGATTCCAGGCCGGTATCCACACGGACCAAACTCCTGGCAAGGCACGTATCCTTGATATCGACTGTCAAAACGTGAAAAAATCTCTGGACCAGGGAAATATATCCGTGGTGGCCGGATTCCAGGGCACAGACTATAACGGTGACATCACCACCCTGGGCCGGGGCGGGTCAGACACCTCAGCCGTGGCCATTGCCGCATCTTTGAAAGCAGATGTCTGTGAAATTTTCACCGATGTGGACGGGGTGTATACCACAGATCCCAGAATCTGTTCCAAGGCCCGGAAAATCCACCGGATCTCCTATGAAGAGATGCTGGAGATGGCGGTTCTGGGGGCAAAAGTGCTGCAGATACGGTCGGTGGACTTTGCAAAAAAATACAATATTCCTTTGCATGTCAGATCATCATTCAATGAGGAGGAAGGAACCATGGTCGTCAATGAAAGCGCGGATATGGAAAGCGCTGTGGTATCAGGGGTTACATGTGATATGAATGAGGCCAGGATCACCCTGAAACGGGTACCTGACCAGCCCGGCATATCCGCCAAAATATTCGGCCCCCTGGCAGATGCTGAAATCATGGTGGACATGATTATCCAGAACACACGGACCGGTGGAGAAACCGACCTGACATTCACTGTTACCAAGGATGATTTTGACCGTGCCCTGGAAATTACTGAGGCGGCGGCCAAGGAGGTGGGGGCTGAAGAGGTGCTCTCTGCCACGGAAATTGCCAAAGTATCTGTGATCGGACTGGGCATGAAGAGCCACTCCGGCGTTGCTGCCACCATGTTCAAGGCCCTGGCCGAAGAAAACATCAATATCCGGCTGATTTCCACCTCGGAAATCCGGATCTCCTGTGTAATCCTGGCCAAATATGCGGAACTGGCAGTGCGGGCGCTGCACGCAGCATTCGGGCTGGACAAAGAGGATTAGACCGGCACCCGGTTCGCCAGGGCGGTTTCTATTTCATCTGTCACCTTTTGGACAGCTTCGGCAGGGTCCTTTGCATCCCGGACAGGCCGGCCGATCACAAGCAGATCACTGCCATGGGCTATGGCCTTTTCCGGAGTGGTGATCCGCTTCTGGTCATCCCCCGGTGTCAGGCTCCATGCCGGGCGGATGCCGGGGGTAACCGCCAGAAAATCTCTACCAAACCCGGCCTTGATGGCAGCGGCTTCCCGGCCGGAACATACCACACCTTTGCAACCGGCATCCAAGGCCATTTTGGCCCGAAGCATCACCAGTTTTTCCGGTTCTGCGGCAAACTGCTCCTGAAATCCGCCTTGAGCAAGGGTTTTTCCATCATTGTCCGTGAGCAGGGTGACCCCAAGAACACCAACTTTTTCCCCACCGCCCTGTACCGCGCTTTTCAGCATTTCCACAGAGGAGCTGCAATGCACGGTTGCCAGTTCAACCCCCAGGTCAGCCACCCGGCCCATGGCCCGGAAAACCGTAGCACAGATGTCATGGAGCTTGAGGTCCAGAAAAATCCCGGCAGGACTCATATCCCGCACCATGCGGATCACCGCCGGCCCCTGGTGAATGAACAGCTCCAGACCGATCTTGAACATGCCCACCCGGTCCCCCAGCACCCTGATATGGGATTTTGCCTCCTCTATAGAGGGAAAATCCAGTGGAAATACAATATAATCCCTGGCTGATTTTTTCATTTTCATTTCCTTAGAATTACGATACCGGCACCACACCCGTCACCACAAAATCATCAATCCTTTGTTCCGATATACAAATCCTGTGTTCCGGCATACAATTAAGATCCTGATTTTAGGGGGTTGCCTGCTGTTTGTCAACCAGGACAAGCAAAGACACTTACGCAGGTAGAGCCCCGGGTGGTGCCCTGTGACCGGAACCGTCAGAGCCGGAGGGGCACACCAACCATACCAGAACGGCAGAAGCGCATACAGCAGGCCGGTGTCCACCTTCTGGATTTCACGCACAGCAGCCCCGGAGGATCTCGGGCCGGGCACAGGGCGCCACCCGGGGCGGCAGCCAGGCCGGCAAACCAGGTGCATGAAAAACCCTGACCGATGTGCTGCATAACAAAGCAACAGGGCCATTCCATGTAGCCACATCCAGTCCAGCTGCTTGACAGCCGCCCCCTTGAGGGTGCCGCATGACCTGCCCGGGATTGGCACCTGACGGTCCTCAGGGGACTATGTCAATATATGTAACGCTGCTTCTAGATGCGATTGCCCTGGTCAAAGCAAAATCAGTGGTTCATTTTCCGGATACATTGTGGTATATTGCTATGTTTCTGAAAGGAGAGCCATGGAAACCAAAAAATACACACTGACCATGCTGGTTGAAAACGAACCCGGTGTAACCGCCCGCATCACCGGTCTTTTTGCCGGAAGGGGTTATAATATTGAAACCATCTGCGGCGCCCCCACAGCAAACCCGAAAATGTCCAGGATCACCATTACCACCCTGGCCAATCCCCTGATGCTGGAACAATGCATGAAACAGATCAAGCGCCTGGTCAATGTCATCAAGCTGCGGGACATGACCGGAGAAGAGGCGGTAAAACGGGAAATGGCCCTGGTATGTGTCAAGGCTGAACCTGAGAACAAAGAAAAAATTCAGCATATCATCACGGCCTTCCAGGGAAAAATTGTGGATAAAGGAGAGCAGCATTACATTTTTGAGGTCACCGGGGATGAGCTCACAGTGGATGCCCTTCTCGGGGAATTGGCACCTTTCGGCATCAAGAAACTGGCCCGGTCAGGGGTGCTTGCCCTGTACCGGGAACCCTGACAGATAACAAACAAACAACAGTGGCGGCGCATCCCCTCAACTTGTTCACTGCAATATAAACCCTGAAATTTGCACAACTGCGGATAAAGTATTGAAACCTTTGGGACATTAATGATATCACCTGTTACATACAAGCCATGATCCTTACTACGGATAAAAAATCTATGCATTTTCAAAGAATTGAACACATTACCGCAGGCCAGCTCAAGGCGGATAAAAACTCATCAGATATGTACCAGGCCTACCTGGGCACCTGCCTGGGGGTGGCCCTATATGACAGAAAAACCCATACCGGCGGCATGATCCATATCCTGCTGCCGGAACCGCCAATGAGCGGGTTTCCTGAGTATCCGGAAAAATATGCTGCCACAGGGCTTCCCCTGCTGATCCAGGAACTCATGCGTTTAGGCAGTTCCCCCAAAAACATCACCGCCACCATTGCCGGCGGCGCCCTTGTGGGGCCAGTGAGTTCCCAGGACATGGGCCTGGATATCGGCGGAAGATCCACGGAGCTGGCCACCAACATTCTCGAAGATGCCGGCATTGAGATCCGGACATCGGAAACCGGCGGTTTTTTTTCCTGCACCCTGGAACTGAACATGGCCACCGGAGAAACCTTTATCAGCCCGCCCTGGGAAGAGAGGCAGGATCCAGTGGGGCAGGTTGTACGGCCGGGAATGGACGACATTGTGCACACCATTGAAAACCTCCAGCCCATCCCCCAGACCGCCCTTAAAATCCTGCGCATGTTCCAGGGCAGCCGGGCAGACATCATGGACATCGCCCAGGAGTTGTCCAAAGACCAGGTTCTGGGCGCCCAGACGTTGAAGCTGTGCAATTCCGCATTGTTTGCCGGCACCGCCCGCATCGACACCCTCAGGGATGCGGTCCTGCTTCTGGGAGAAAACATGCTCATCAAGTCCATTATCACCGCAGCGGTGAACAAATACTACAACCAGATCGGTACCAGCGGGTATTCTCTGTGCAAGGGGGGACTGTTTTTCCATGCAGTGGGGGTGGCTGCCACCGCAGAAAAACTGGCGGACAAAACCGGGATTATATCCGGAAAACAGGCCTATACCGCAGGGCTGCTGCATGATATCGGCAAGGTGGTGCTGGACCAGTATGTGTCAGATGCCATGCCGCTTTTTTTCAGGGATCTGGTGCAGGAAAAGAAAAATTTTCTCCAGTCTGAAAAAAGCCTGCTCGGGATCACCCACTGCCATACCGGTGCCCTGCTGGCCAGGCAGTGGAAATTTTCCACTGCCCTGTCCCAGGTCATCGCCTTTCACCATGAACCGGAAAAAGCCAGGGACCACACAGACCTTGTCTGCATAGTCTATCTGGCTGACCTGCTCATGGAGCGGTTCAATACCGGCCTGGATTTGGAAAAAATGCAGACCCGCAGTGTGGATGCAGTTATGAAGCGCCTGGGACTGAAGCCTTCCGACATCCTGGAACTGGTGGACACCATTCCCATGCATGCCATAAAGAACCAGGAAATTTTAACCAGGTAGGCCATGACCACAAAAGACAAACACCAGCTGCTCAGATCACTTCCCGGTGTTGACCTGATTCTGGGAAAAACCCGGCAGGATGACCGGTTTACAGCAGTTCCCAGATCGGTTGTAAAGGCATCCATACAAATGGTGCTGGACCGGCTTCGCCAGGATATCCTTTCAGACAGACAATACACTGCCGACCAGACAGCCATTCTGTCGGAAACAGCTGCCCTGTGCCGGCAGAAACTTGCTCCCAGGCTGGTCTCCCTGGTGAATGCCACCGGGGTGGTGCTCCATACCAACCTGGGGCGTGCCCTGCTGTGCGACGATGCACTGGAAAATATCCGGGCCATTGCTGCCGGCTATTCCAATCTGGAGCTGGATGCTGCCACGGGCAAACGGGGGCTGCGCTATACCGCTGTGGAGGAACTGATCTGTGAACTCACCGGTGCCCAGTCGGCCATTGCAGTAAACAATAATGCCGGTGCAGTGCTCCTGGCCCTGAACACCCTGGCAAAAGATACCGAGGTGGTGGTATCCCGGGGAGAACTGGTGGAGATCGGCGGTTCCTTCCGGGTGCCGGATGTGATGGCCAAAAGCGGGTGCCGCCTCAAGGAGGTGGGCACCACCAACCGGACCCACCTGAAAGACTACGGCAATGCGGTCAGCGCATCTACCGGTCTTTTTCTCAAGGTGCATGCCTCCAACTACAAAATCGAGGGATTCACCGCCAGCGTGGGCCTGGAAGCACTGGTTGCCCTGGGGAAAACCCATGATATCCCGGTTATGGAAGACCTGGGATCCGGCACTCTGGTGGATTTTTCCGCCTATGGCCTGCCCGTGGAGCCCCTGGTGTCAGATTCGGTTGCCTCTGGTGCCGATGTGGTGACATTCAGCGGAGACAAACTGCTGGGAGGCCCCCAGGCCGGTATTATTGTGGGGAAAAAGCAGGCCATTGACCGGATCAAGGCCAATCCGCTGACCCGGGCTTTGCGCATTGACAAGCTTACCCTGGCAGCCCTGGAAGCCACTTTGAAACTATACCGGGATGAAAAACAGGCTGTCAAAAAAATTCCCACCCTGCGGATGCTGACCATGTCCTTTGAAGAAACCTGCCTTCGGGCAGCCGCTTTGGAAAAATCCATCCGGGATGCCTGCGGTCCCCTTGGTGGTATTGCATCTGCAGACCTGGAATCCCGGCCCGGAGGCGGCTCTTTTCCGGCCCTGCGGCTGCCCACCAGATGTGTTACCCTGAAACCGGACAACATGTCCGTGGCTGCTTTGGAGCGCCGCATGCGCCTGTCCTGTCCCGCCATCATTGCCAGAATAGAAAATGACAGGTATGTGATGGACCCCAGGACCATCCAGCCGGGACAGGAAATAATTATTTCATCAACCCTTAAAACCATATTGGCTGCAGCATGATACCCAGATTTACATCAAAGGAATTTACTTTTTTAAAGCCGGATTCAGATGACCATCCCATCCAGGAACCTGACACCTTTTTTTCTGATCTGGTGCACACAAAAACCGTGTCCTTTGCGGCATTTGAAGAACGTCTCGCATCGGCCCGGATACCAAAAACCGGCTTTGTGTGTGCTGCCATCCAGGTGGACCGTGCCGCATCTGAACAAACCCGGGAAAAAGCAAGAGATATTTTTGAAGCCTGCTTTCATTCCGTGCTGGACAAAAAAAGGGGGATCTGGGAAAGCCTAAATCCCACGGCATTTGTCCTGGTATTCTGGGACTATGACAACCGGAAAAAAGCCATGGACCTGCTGGAGTCCCTTAAAAACAAGATTTCCCAGGCCCTTGCCGCAGAACTGACGGTGGGCGTGGCATGGTTTCCGTTCCATGATTTTCTTTGTTCCCAGGTGTTTGCCAATGCCCTCAAAGCCATTGACCATGCCGCATTTTTCGGTCCCGGCCATATGAAGCATTTTGACGGCATCTCCCTGAACATCAGCGGAGACCGGCTCTACCATCTGGGGCAGTATGGTGCAGCCATCCGGGAATATGAAAAAGGACTGTTGCTGGAGCCCGGAAACATCAACCTCATGAACAGCTTAGGTGTATGTTTCGGTGTAACCGGAGATCTGGAAAAAGCACGACAGTCCTTTACAGATGCCCTGGAGATCAACCCCAGAGAAATCATGGTCATTTACAACCTGGGCCTGGTGCACCAGATCCTGGAGAACACGGACAAGGCTGTTTTTTTTCTGCAGAAAGCCCACGGCATTGACAAACATGTCTTTGAAGTGGAACTGCTTCTGGGCCATCTGCTGTTTAAGGCCGGAAAATGTGACCAGGCCCTGCCCCACCTGGAAACCGCATCCCGGTTGAACCCGGAGTCAGGCCTGGCCTTCAGGACACTTGGAGAGATCTTTCTTGACCGCCAGGAGATGGAGAAGGCAGGGGTGGCCTTCAATTCTGCAGTCAAACTCAAACCTGCAGACGGCATTGCTCTGTCCGGATATGCCCTGGCCATGGCCCGGAGAAACCGAAATCTGAAAATAGCCCTTACCTTTGCCAAAAAAAGTGTGGCTTTGGAACCGGAAAACACCATTTTCCAGGAACGCCTGGAACAGGTGCGGCAATTGACAAAACCATCCCAGAACCATGGCAGAACCAAAAAATTTGCATAAACCCGGAAAATATGCCGGGCCTGTACCCGGCACCCGCTTTTTTCTGCCTGCAATTTATCTTTGGCCCTTTCCCTTGAAAAACAGCCCGAAACCCCTTATATTGTGTTTTTTATACGATCATTTTCCATGAGGTGTACCATGCCGATTTATGAATATAAGTGCAATACCTGCAAAAAAGAATTTGAAACCCTGGTTCTGGGCAGCGACATACCAGCCTGCCCCGGCTGTGACAGCAAGGATTTATCACGGCTGCTGTCCAAATGCGGATTTATATCCAAATCCACAGGGTCTGGCGGCGAAAGCCAGGTCACCACATCCGCCGCATCTTCTGCCTGCGGCAGCTGTACTGCCGGCAGCTGTTCCTCCTGCGGTGTGGGGTAAATCATGACAGATGAGATACGCATCGGCACCCGGGGCAGCCAGCTGGCCCTGTGGCAGGCAGAACATGTAAAACACCTTATCACATCCGCATTCCCGGAAAAACATGTGACCATTGCCGTCATCAAGACCACCGGAGACCGGATCACTGACCGGCCCCTGGCCATGGTGGGCGGCAAGGGGTTGTTTGTCAAGGAGATCGAAACTGCCCTGATCAACAGGGAGATCAACCTGGCTGTCCACAGCATGAAAGACATGCCCGGGGATCTGCCAGCAGGACTGACCATCGGGGCCGTGCCCTGCCGGGAAAACCCCTTTGATGTCCTGATTTCCAGACAGGGGCTGGCCCTGGATGATTACCCTTCAGGTGCAAGAATCGGCACATCCAGTCTGCGGCGCGCCTCCCAGCTCAAACACCTGCGGCCGGACCTGGAAATGGTTTCCATACGGGGCAACCTGGATACAAGGATGCGCAAACTGGCATCCGGAGAGTACGATGCCATTGTCCTGGCAGCAGCCGGCATGCTGCGCCTGGGCCAGGCAGACGGTATCACCCAGTACCTGGATGATACCGTCATGGTACCGGCTGTGGGACAGGGGGCATTGTGCATCGAAACCCGGGAAGGTGACCAGCAAATGGCCGGTATATTGGAGAACCTGGACCATTTTGAGTCCCGGACCTGTGTACAGGGAGAGCGTGCTTTTTTAAAACAGATTGAAGGCTCCTGCCACATCCCGGTGGCCTGTTTCGGCAGGATCCAGTCAAACCAGGTGCATCTCACAGCAGTGGTGGCATCTGAAGACGGGCAGGACCTGGTAAGAAAAGAGGTGGTTTCCCCCATGGACCTGGTGGAAGACCACGGCAAAAAACTGGCAGTACATCTCCTTGAAAACGGCGGAAAACAGATATTGGAGACAATAAATACCCATGACAGATAAACCAGGCAAGGTATATTTAATCGGGGCAGGCCCCGGGGACCCCGGCCTTATAACCCTTAAAGCCAAAACCTGCATAGAGCAGGCAGACGTGGTGGTGTATGATTACCTGGCTGCCCCGTCTCTTCTGGAGTTTGCAAAAAAGGATGCCCAGCTTGTTTATGTGGGCAAAAAAGGCGGCGACCACACCCTGACCCAGGAAAAAATCAACCAGCTTCTGGTGGACAAGGCCGCCCAGGGACTGCAGGTGGCCCGGCTCAAAGGGGGGGACCCCTTTGTGTTCGGCAGGGGCGCAGAAGAAGCACAGCAGCTTTTGTCCGCAGGTGTGGCCTATGAAGTGATCCCCGGGGTCACATCCGCCATTTCCGCCCCGGCCTATGCCGGGATTCCCGTAACCCACCGGGACCATACCGCATTTGTTTCCTTTATCACCGGCCATGAAGACCCCACCAAAAAAGACTCCCGCATGCAGTGGGACATATTTGCCCGGTCCGACGCCACCCTGGTATTTCTCATGGGGGTAAAAAACCTGGAGAGCATCGTGACCAACCTGGTATCCCACGGCAAACCCGCAGATACCCCCGTGGCCCTGGTGCGCTGGGGCACCACCGCTTTGCAGCAGACCGTCACCGGCACCCTGGACACCATTGTGGAAAAGGTGCGCCAGGCACAATTGAAATCTCCGGCCGTGATTGTGGTGGGCAGCGTGGTCTCATTGCGCAAAGAACTGGCCTGGTTTGACAAAAAGCCCTTGTTCGGTAAAAAAATTGTCATCACCCGGGCCCGGGCCCAGGCATCCGGTCTCAAGGCACAGCTTACCCTTCTGGGTGCACACTGCATTGAAATTCCCACCATACGTATCCAGCCGCCCTTCGACAACACGCAGGTTATAGATGCCATCACCCGCATCCAGGACTATGACTGGCTGGTTTTCACCTCTGTCAACGGCGTAAAATTTTTCTTTGACACCCTGTTTGACATGGGAAAGGATGTCAGAATCCTGGGACACCTGAAATTTGCCTGCATCGGACCGGTCACAAAGGAACGGCTGGGTGATTTTGGCATTATCAGTGATATCCTGCCGGAAACATTCCGGGCGGAATCGGTTGTAAAAGCCTTTTCCCACACAGATATCCAGGGGAAAAAAGTGCTTTTGCCCCGGGCAAAAAAAGCCCGGACAATCCTGCCGGAAGAACTGACAAAAATGGGGGCAATGGTGGATGAAGTCACTGCTTATGAAACCGTCCTGGACAGTGACAACAAAGACACCCTCACCACCCTGCTGGAAGAAAAACAGATCGATGCAGTCACTTTTACCAGCTCCTCCACTGTGACCAATTTCATCTCCCTGCTGGATCCGGATCAGGCACCGCAATTATTGAAAAATGTTACCATTGCCAGCATCGGCCCCATCACCTCTGATACAGCCAGGTCTTTGGGGCTGGAACCGTCCATTGAAGCAGATCCCTATACCATTGCCGGCCTGGTGGACAGCCTGGTGAACCATTTTTCTTCGGCAGGCAGGCCATGATCGCAGGAACCCGTTCCATAAACTATTTGCGGATATCTGTGACAGACCGGTGCAATTTCAGGTGCCGGTATTGTATGCCGGCATCCCCTTTTGCTGTAATTCCCCACCATGAAATCGCCAGGTATGAAGAAATTTTAAAAATCACCCGCCTGGCATGTGAAATGGGCATCACCAAGGTACGGGTCACCGGCGGGGAGCCATTTGTCAGAAAAGACATTCTTTCTTTTCTGGAACAGCTGTGCCGCATGGATGCCCTGTCCGATATTTCCATCACCACCAATGGGGCACTGTTGACCCGTGACAAGATACAGCATCTTCTGGACCTGGGCATCAAACGCCTCAATTTCAGCCTGGATACCCTGGACCCTGAAAAATTTGCCTTCATTACAGGCAGGGACCGGTTTGACCGGGTATGGGATGCCATCATGACCGCCCATGACCTGGGCATGACACCCGTAAAAATAAACACCGTGGTGCTCCGGGGCATCAATGACAATGAGATTGCCGCCATTGCAGCACTTACCCGCAGGTTTCCCTTCCATATCCGGTTCATCGAATACATGCCCATGGGGGATTCCCACATGGAAAAACAGCAGCAGGTGCTGACATCAGAAATCATACAGATTCTGGAAACAGCGCTGGGTCCGCTCTTTCCCATGCCCCATGAAGCCGGTGACGGACCGGCCAAAAAATTTGAATTTAAAGATGCCCCTGGTGTGGTGGGGTTTATAACCCCGATTTCCTCGCATTTCTGCAGTGAATGCAACCGCCTGCGGCTCACGTCCAGGGGATTTTTACGGCCCTGCCTGCTCAATGATTATGAAAAGGATATTTTAACCCCGCTGCGGAACGGGGCCACTGATGACCGGCTTAAAGAGATCATACATACTGCTCTCCAGCACAAACCTTTGTTTCATACCCTGGGAAAAAACAGACCCGTGGATATCCCTGTCAGCCATATGACATCCATTGGTGGATAATTCTGTCAAACGTTGGAGACCTGTAATGGAAATTTCCCCCCATCTGATGGAGCTGCTGAAAGAAAACGAAGAAATTGCTGAAAAATTCAATGAGATTGAAATCAGTATTTTAAATATTCTCAATTTTCAGGATTTTTTGGAAAAACTGCTCTTTGAGATAGGTGATAAATTCTCTCTTCCCTATATATGGATCTGCATCATTACAGAAAGTCCCATTGCAGGCCAGCTGAAAAATCTGGACAATTCAGCGCTGCTCAAAACCGCCACTGCCTTTGTGTCCAGACAGCAGTTTGTGGCGGTGACAAAGAACCGTTTTACCCCCCTGCTGGCCAACACAGACCTTGACCGGTATACAGCCCTGGTACCGAAATCGGTGGACTGGGATATCGGCTCCATTGCCATTGCCCCCATCACCCTGGACGGGGATATCGTCGGCAGCATCAACCAGGCAGATCCGGACAAAAACCGGTTTGCCCCGGATATTGACGCCTCTTTGCTGGAGCGTCTGGCTGTAAAGGTGTCTTTGTGCCTCTCAAATGTCACCGCCCATGAACGGCTGCGGTATATGGCATATCATGATCCTTTGACCGGGCTTTTGAACCGGCGGGTCATGGAACGTATCCTGGAACGGGAATTTGTGCGGGCCAGCCGGTATGAGATGCAGTTGACCCTGCTGTTTCTGGATCTGGATGACTTTAAAACCATCAATGACACCCATGGCCATGACATGGGAGATAAAGCCCTGTGCCATGTTGCCGGATGCCTGTCCCGGCTCAAAAGAGATTCCGATGTGGTGGCCCGGTTTGCCGGTGATGAATTTGTGGTTATTCTGCC
>JAABSB010000083.1 GCA_011390615.1 Desulfotignum sp.
GAACGGGAAACATCCACCTATTTGCGCCTGAAGGCAAGGCGCTCGCTTATTTTTGCCGCTTTCTGGGAATCCACAAAACTCAGGATCTGGGATGCAGATGTTTCCCGCATCCGGAAAAATATTTCCTGGGCAACATCCAGTGTCATTTCATCTACGATCTGGGCAGCGTCCTTGGGTTTCATGCCGGCGTACATTTTCACCAGGCGGTTCATTTTGGCCTCATAGGCTGCTTCTTTTTCCCGTTCCTGTTCGCTCTTTTTTTCATCCAGCAGGGCCAGATCTTTTTGAATCTGTTGTTTCATGGTTTCCAGGGAAGCCAGTTTTTCATCTATCTGTTCCTCATATCTTTGCAGATCTTTTTTTTCCTGGTCCAGGGCGTTACGCAACGCTTCTATGGCCTGTTTTTTTTCTTCAAGACCCCGGAGTACCACCTCGGCCGGATCCGGGCATGGGGGCTGGCTGTCAGAAGCAGCGTCTTCATTATTTTGTTCAGGGGCATCTGCAGTATCTTCATCCTGGGAAAATACCACTGAAATATTGCCTGTCTCAGATAGATACCCCATAAAAAAAGGGATCTGCCTTTGGGGTACGCCGGCAATTAAGGAAAACAGAACCATCACACCGGAAAGCAGGAGTATTTTTTTATTCTGCGTCATGGCTGATCCCCCTTGCTGTCTTCAAGGTACTGATTTCATCCAGTTCCTTTTGTTCTGATTTCAACATCTTCTGACCATATTCCCGGGCCTGCTTTTCCCGCAGATGTTCCATAGATTTTTTTTCAACGCTTCTTTTTTTCAAAAGTTCCTGCTTTTCCTGCCAGATTTTCTCCAGAAGTTTTTTCCGGTTTTTCTCATCTGCAATTCCTGTTTCCACGGCTGCAAGAAAGGTCTGGTGCTGTTTGAATTCCCTGGCAGACATGCCGTCACGCACTTTGCCGTCCATCTGTTTTGCAGCCAGTATCAACTGCTGCTTCAGTGCATCTATCTGTCTGTCACAATCAACAATATCCAGGCGGGCCTTTGCCGTTTCCTGCTTGGAAAGACGCTCCAGATAGCCTTTATAATTGAGCAGATGCTGCAGTCTGAATGCAAACCGTTTCATATACCGTCTTTATTTTTTCGGGTTTTCCAATGCATGTTTTAATGCCGCCACACTTGCACCCAGATCCTTTTTTTCACCCATATCCTGGCGCAGCACATTGTTTATTTCAGGCATAATGCGTATGGCCTGGTCCACATCCGGATCTGATCCCTTTACATAGGCACCGATGGTTATCATGTCTTCAGCGTTCCTGTAAGCGGCCATGAGGTTCACCGCCTGTCTGGAGATGGCCAGGTGCTCTTTTCCACACACATCCTGCATTACCCTGGACACACTGGCCATGACATCGATGGCCGGATAATGCCCCTTGTCGGCAAGGTCCCTGGACAGCACGATATGCCCGTCCACAATGGACCGGACCGTATCTCCCACAGGATCATTCAGATCATCTCCTTCCACCAGCACCGTGTAGACACCTGTGATGGAGCCGCTGTTTTCCACATTGCCAGCCCGTTCCAGCAGCACCGGAATCTTGACGAAAAAAGAAGGGGTATATCCCCGTGTGGTGGGGGGTTCACCGGCAGCAAGGCCCACATCCCGGGATGACATGGCAAACCGGGTAATGGAATCCACCATGAGCAGCACATTTTTGCCCTGGTCCCGGAAATATTCTGCAATGGTTGTGGCCAGATACGCCCCCCGCATTCTGACCAGAGGCGGCATATCTGATGTGGCAGCCACCACCACAGCCCGTTTCAACCCTTCTGCCTTCAGGGTTTCTTCCACAAAATCCTTTACCTCCCGTCCCCGTTCACCGATAAGGCCTATCACCACCACATCAGCAGCTGTATGCTGGGTCATCATGCCCATGAGCACGCTTTTTCCCACACCGGAGCCGGCCATGATGGCCACCCGCTGGCCTTTGCCAAGGGTGATCATGCTGTTGATGGCAGCCACCCCCACATCCAGCGGCTCTTTAATGGACTCACGTTCCAGGGGGCTGATGGGTTTTCCATAAAGATAGTACCGGGCGGAAGAGGCGATGCTGCCTTTGCCGTCCAGAGGATTTCCCATGCCGTCTATCACCCGCCCCAGCAGCTGGTCAGACACCCCCACCATGGGAGAGGCTGACACGGGAATAATCCGGCTGCCCATGCGCACCCCCCTGATATCGCCATAGGGCATGAGCAGGGCTTTTTGTTTTTTGAACCCCACCACCTCAGCCTTGACCTCCTCGCCCTGGTCTGTCAAAATGCTGCACAAACTGCCGATGCCCAGCCCCAGGCTGTCTCCCTGGGCGATCAGCCCCACCACCTGGGATACCCGGCCTTCAGGACGGACCGTTGTCACCTGGTCCGCCATGCGGGTGTATTTTGTAAAATCTATGCGGGATAAATGGTGCATTTTCACATCCTGGCTTCCGCTTTTACTGCTTCATACACAGCAGCCAGTTTGGCTTCAGGGTCTGTTGATACGGAAGCTGTATCGGTTTCAATGCGGCAGCCTCCCCTGCGGATCATGGGATCGGATTTTACTTCTACATGCTGGAGGGATGCCGCAGCCTCAAAAAAGCTGTCCTTGACCATTTCAATGTATTCATAATCTTCCGGAGCAATACTCAATCTTATTTCTCTGGGCTGGGCAAGGGTTTTCAAGGCATCCAGAACAGCATGGTGCACCACGTCATCTCTGGTATCCAGGCTGGCGTGAACCGCTTTTTCAGCAATCTTGAACACCAGTTCCAGAAGTTCCTGTTCATGGGCATCCACCACATCTATCAGGACGCTGTCCACGGCTGCCAGAGATTTCTGCAGGCTTTTCAAAATATCTGCCGCCTCTGCCCGGGAGGTTTTTTCCCCTTTTTCACGGCCCTGTGTCTCACCTTTGGCAAACCCATCGGATTCTCCTTTGGCAAATCCTTCTGCCTGCCCTTTGGCAAAGCCCTCTTTTCTGCCCTTTTCAAATCCTTTTTCATGGCCTTCAGAATGCCCTTTTTCCATTCCTTCGGCATATCCTTTGGCAAACCCCTGGTCCTTTGCCTGGTCTTCCAGGGAATGGGTAATGATCTGTTCCTGATCAGGTGCGGATTTTTCAGGCGTGGTTTTTTTTTGGATCTTTTCCGGTTTCTGTGATGGCCCAGATTTTTGCCTTATTTCAAATAACGGCTTGAAAGCATCTGATTTTTTTTCTTTTTCCGCTGTATAAAAAGCCGTGAACTCTTCCGGTTCACCGGTTTCAAATTTTGACGGATCGAACAGCAGGGTAAACCTGTCAAAGTCCGGATCTGTTTTATCGGTTTTTTTTGATATTTCCCCGTCAAAATTGTCAAGGGACCCGATATCCATGGGTGTGAAATCACCATTTTGTGCATCAGACAAGGACATCATCTTTTCCTTTACCCAGGGTTATGGTACCGTCAGCCTCCAGCTCCTTGGCAGCCCGGACAACGGCCTGCTGGGCCTCTTCAACCTCTGTGAGCCGCACAGGACCCATGGCCTCCAGGTCATCCTTGAGCATCTCACCGGCCCGCTGGGAGAGATTTGAAAAAATCTTGTCCTTCATTTCCTCTGTGGCGGTTTTCAATGCATAGGTCAGCTGCTGGCCTTCCACTTTCTTGAGGATCTCTCTCATGGCGGTGTCATCAATATTTGTAAGATCTTCAAATACAAACATCAGATTTCTGATCTCATTGGCCATTTCCGCATCATCTTCTTCCACATATTCCATTATGGCGTCTTCTGTTGATTTGTCCACCCCATTGATAATATCCACCAGGACCTGGAGTCCGCCAGCCTTGCCGCCGGGACCTACTGCACCGCTCATTTCCATTTTCAATGCCCGGTCCACATCCCGGACCACATCTTCAGAAATCTGTCCCAGTCTGGCGATCCGCAGGGATATATCTCCTTTTTTCTCCTCAGGCAGACTCATGAGAATTTCCGAAGAAATTTCGGCAGGCATATGGGCCAGGATCATGGCAACGGTCTGGGGGTGTTCTCCCTCCACGTAGGCGGCAAGGGTTCCCACATTGACATTCCGGCTCCAGATAAAGGGTTTGTCCTGTTTCTTTTTTTCCAGATCCTCCAGGATCGCCCTGGCCTGGTTGTCCTTCATGGTGCGGGATACCACACTCTTGATAAAGGAATCCCCCTCCACAATCATTTTTGTATCCCCTTCAAACTGTTCCACAAAATCGATGGAAACCGCCTTGAGCATTTCAGGGGTGATGTGCTTGATTTTGGACATCTCAAAAACCACATCTGAAATCTCCTGGTCATTCATTTTTTCAAATGCGCTGGAGGCAAAATCCTCACCCATTGCCAGCAGGAAAACCGCTGCTTTCTGGCATCCGGATATGTTTGCAGGGTCTAAAACATCTGCCATGGTTTCTTACTCCTCTTCTGTGTCAACTTCACTGATCCAGGCCTTGATGATATTGACGGTTTTAACAGGATCTTTTTCTGCATAATACCGGGCTTTGTCAACAATCGGCATGTTGGCAAGGTAGGCAGCCCTTTCAGAAGGTGTCATCCTGCTGAAAAAATCCTTTTTCTGATCATCGGTCATGAGCTGGAGAAATTCTTTCTGCTGGCTGCCGTCCATTTCAAGGAAGTCAGGTTCTTTATCTGTTTCTTCAATCTGGTCCATCTCTTCAGGCTCCGGCAGCATGTCCTGATCAACCGTGTCTTTGATATCGCGCACAGTTTTGATAATGGGACGGATGACAAACAAGAAGAGTACCAGAACCAGCAGCATGTTCGCAATGAGGCGGCCGTATTCTTCCTGGACCATGCGCCAGCCGGTGGGGGTGGTTGTTTCCTGGTCCAGATCCGCAATGGAAGCAAAGGGAAACGATTCCATGGAAACCTGGTCGTTTCTCTCTTCATTATATCCCATGGCCCTGATCACGATATTTTCAAACTGCTGCATTTCCACATCTGACCAGGGAACATACACCCGCGCCCTGTTTCCCTGTTCATCGGTCTGGTATTCATATTTGCCGTCAATGACAGCGGCCACGGAAAGCCGGTTGAGTACTGCCATGGGTTTTCTGGTTTCCTCTATGCGCCGGCTGATTTCATAATTTACCGTGTCATCACTTTTATTTACCCGTTCATTCACAGCTTCACCTGGCGGGTTTTCTTCCACAATGGGGTTGACACTGGAGGGGATGCCGATCTCTTCGGTGAGCTGCACCACCTGCTCTGCCTTGTTTTTTCTGCTGCGTATAAATTCCCCGCCCCGTTCAAACGGGTCATAAATTTCCTCATTGATGCTGTTTTTTGAAAAATCCATTTCCGAAATCACCCGGACAATGGCCCTGTCTTTGCCCACGATCCGCTCCAGCATGGTCTGGATTCTGCGGGTCAGGTTTTCCTCAAACCGCACCTTGTACTGGTACTGGGCATCTGCCAGGTTTTCCGCATCAATTTTGGCCTGCTCCTCTTCTGATTTGCCTTCAAACAGAATACGGCCGGCTGTATCCACAATGGTTACCAGTTTGGGGGTCAGGTCCTGTACCGAGCTTGCCACCAGATGGGCAATGGCGGTCACCTCTTCTTTTCCAAGATCTGTGTTGAGTTCCAGCAGAACAGAAGCAGATGGCTGTTTGGTTTCTTCCACAAAAACAGACTCTTTTGGCAGAACAATCATGACCCTGGCGGTCTTCACTTCATTAAAGGCTGCAATGGTCCGGGCCAGTTCCCCCTGCAGCGCCCTTTTTTTGTTGATTTTCTGCACAAATTCCGTGGTGCCGAACTCTGTTTTGTCAAAAATCTCATACCCCACACCGCTGCCTTTGGGGATTCCGTCCTTAGCCATGGTGAGGCGCACATCATATACAGTATCTTCAGGCACCATGATGGTGGTCCCATCCCCGGTCAGACGGTACGGGGTATTGGTTTCCTTGAGTTTATCCACCACAAGAGCCGCGTCTTCTTTGGTCATTCCGCTGTAGGCTGTCCTGAACTGGGTTTTGTTGGCCCAGATAAACATGGTGGTAAATCCGGCAACCACTGCCATGGCCAGAATACCCAGGGCAATTTTCCGGGCAACAGACATCTCCCTGAATGTGGTGATGATTTTTTCAATAACAGGATTCATACCCCCCTCTTTTCGCGCCTATACCTGCATGCGCATGATTTCATTGTATGCAGTCATGGCCTTGTTGCGCACCTGGGCCAGCAGCTTAAGGGAAGTACTGGCCCTGCCCAGGGCCAGCATGCCCTCATGAATCCCCATTTCTCCCTTGATGACGGCCTGGACCGCATCATCTGCAATATGCTGCCTGTCATTCACATCAGATACCGCAGCCTGCAGCCTTTGTGCAAATGCCGGATCCCTTCTTTCCACCCGGCTGCTGACCGGTTCCGTATGCAGACTGATTTTGTTGTCAATCCCGTTGATATCTGCCACAGATGCCTCCTTTGGTTATCCTTTGCTATGGTGCACTACCTGCCTATTTCAAGGGCCTTTGTCATCATGTCCTTTGTGGCGGACAGCGCTGTAACACTTGCCTCATAACTTCTTTTGGCCACCAGCATGTCTGCGATCTCCGTCAGATGGTCCACATTGGGCATCTGCACATAACCTGTTTGGGGGTCTGCATCCGGATGTGCCGGATTATAGACCAGCCTGAAATCCTCCTGGGATTTCACAATCTCATCCACCCGGACCCCATTGCCTTTTTCCTGTTTGTCTTCATCATCAAAGGTGATAGGTTCCAGTTCAATCTCCCCCACCCTTTTGCGGGCCTGTTTCTTTTCCAGAACACTCTGGAAGGAATCTATATCATCGCCTTTGAACACCACCATTTTCCGCCGGTACGGGCCGCCTTCCGCTGTCCGCGTAGTGTCGACATTGGCCAGATTTTCAGCAATGACATTCAATTTGGTACGGTGGGCAGCAAGTGCGGTGCCGCTGATCCGTGCTGCATTTAACAGATCCATAAACTAGTTTCCTCCCTGGTCAATTGCATGGGTGAACAAAACCATTTTCTGCAGCAGACGCTCGGTGGTGCTGCGGTATGCCATATTGTTTTGCATCAGATGTACAAGTTCCCTGTCGATTTCCAGCGCATCTGAATAAAATTCATCTGTTTGGTCATCATTTGTACCTGTCCGTGAAAAATATGGATCACGGCAATAATCCGGGTGTGTTTCACAGACATCAGCCGGGCAGGCAGTTTCAGATCTGCCCAGGGCCTGGTTCAAGGTCCATGCAAAATCCTGATTCTGAAAACCGTGTGTAAAAACATTTGCAGCTGTCATTTTTTCCCCATACATATGCGTGTCATAAAAACAGGTTTTTGGGTGTACACATGTTATGGAAATTACATCATGCAAATTAGATGCCGGAATCTAACAATGCCGGCATTTTGTATCAATCAGCCTGTTTGTATTCCTTGAGTTTGTTGCGCAGGGTCCGTACGGATACACCCAGAATTTTAGCGGCGTGGGTCCTGTTGCCCTCGGTCTGATCAAGGGTTTTGAAGATCATTTTCTGCTCCATTTCCTTCAGGGACCCGGACCCGACATCAGGGTGCAGGTTTTCTTCCGGCAGGGGCACGGCAATTTCTTCATTCGGGCCGGCATCATCCATCATAAGGTCCTCAGGCCTGATCCGGTCTGAACTGGTGAGCAGCACCGCCCGGTGAATAATATTTTCAAGTTCTCTGACATTGCCGTAAAAAGGGTACCGGGTCAGAATGGACAGGGCCGCATCTGTCATTCCTTTGACATTACGTCTGTCAAGCCTGCAATATTTTTTTATTAAAAAATCACACAAAATTTTAATATCGCTGATCCGGTCCCGCAGGGGCGGAATCAGGATGGGAATGGTATTGAGGCGGTAAAACAGGTCCTGTCTGAAATCATTGTTTTCCACAGCCTGTCTGGCATTGCGGTTGGTTGTGGCGATGATCCTTACATCCACCGCCACGGACTGGGTTCCCCCCACACGGTCCACGGTTCTTTCCTGAAGAACCCGCAGCAGTTTAGACTGAAGATGGTACTGCATTTCCGTAATCTCATCCAGAAAAAGGGTGCCTTTGTGGGCCAGCTCAAATTTCCCGATTTTTCGAAAAACAGCGCCGGTAAACGCCCCTTTTTCATGGCCGAACAGTTCGCTTTCCAGAAGATTTTCCGGCAGGGCTGCACAATTTATCGCCACAAATGGCTGGGAGGACCGGTCACTTTTTTCATGAATAAATCTTGCAAACAACTCCTTGCCTGTGCCGCTTTCCCCCTGAATCAGAACCGATGCACTGGAATCCGCCACCCGCTCGGCCATCTTCAACATGTCCTGCATGGCCTGGTCCCGGGTGATTATGGTCACCGGTTTTTTTGGGGGAGACTGGCTTTCCCCGTTTTTTGATTCCCCCTGGTGCAGACACAATCCCCGCCGGACACAAAGTTCCAGCTGCCGCATATCCAGGGGTTTTATCAGATAATCCAGTGCGCCGTTCTTCATCAGGTTCACGGCATTATCCACCACCGGTTCCGGGGTTATGATAATGGTTTTGCACCGGCTGTGGACATGGTGCTGTTTTTCTAAAAAATCGCAGGCATCGAATCCCGGGGTGGTCTCATCGGCAATAACAATATCCGGTTTTTTTTCAGACAGGTGTGCCACGGCATTCGACCCTTCAGGCACGGCATCCACCAGAAACCCCAGGCCTTCAAAAAAAGCCGTATACGCCATCCGGTCCTTGGGCTGTTCCACTATAATAAAGACCCGATTTCCTGGCACGATGGCAGTTCACCCCTTATGAATTGGAAACGGTTTGGGCCAGATCCAGAGTGCTCAGGCGCTGCTGTGCCAGCCTGGCCCAGACGGAATCATATGTATCAGCCACCTGTTCGAAAGCCTCCCTGGCTTTTGGCAGAATATTTCCCTTCTGATAGGCATCTCCCAGCAAAAAGCCCAGATTGGCCTTTAACCTGTCACCTTCACTGAAATTCAGGGCTTTTGAGAATGCATCTGCTGCCTGGACATATGATGTAAGACCTATATAGGTATTGCCCAGGGTCTTGTAGGCATCTGTAAGAATTTCATAATTTTTCCCGGGTGCTGCCGCAAAATCCTTTACAGCATCAGCCAGGAGCCTGGCAGATGCTTTCAAGTCATTCTGCTGTGCAAACACCTCTGCATGCCGCATCAGGATATGCCCTTTTTTCAGATGGTTTTTGGCCCCGTCATAGGCTTGTTTAAAACTGGCATCAGCCCGGGCATATTGTTTTTTCTCAAGATACATATCCCCGGTGCGGACCATGGCATCCACAAAGTGTTCATGTGTTTTAAACTGTTTTGCAAATGCCTGCAGCAATTTGAGCGCGTCATCATCCCTGCCGGTTTCATCCATGGCAACCCCTAAAGAAAACAGCAGTTCAGCAGACCTTTCCGCTCTTTTATACTGTTTATAGGCAATCATCAGATGGTTGAATGCCTCTTCAAAAAGCTTGCCCTGCAAATAGGCAGTGCCGACACTCAAGGCGATCCTGCGGCTGTCCATCTTGTCGATCCTGTTGGACTCAGATTCATACCGGTGTAATACCGACGTATAGTCATTTTTTTCAAGATGACGTTCAAACAGGGCTTCATAGGCTTTTTGCATGAGCTTGACCGCCTCATACTGCAGCCCCCTGGGATGGGTGGACAAAAGCCCCTCAATTTCCTTTATGCATTTGTTGTATTCCCCATTTTTCTGGTATATTTCCGCCAGCCGCATCATGGCAATGCGGGCATAGGAATTATCCGGAAACCGGTTTTTGATCATCTCATAGATCTCAATTTTTTCAACATCGGTTTCCAGGTACCGGGCAAGCCCCATGGAAGCATTTACATATCCCTGGGTATCGGGAAATTTCTCCCGGACCAGTTCATACATTTTCATTGCTTTTTTTTCATGGTTTTCCATACCATAGGTATCCCCCACCCGGGCCAGGAGGATGTCTTTGTCCGGAATATCTTCAAACAGATTCATCAGCCGCATATAATTGTTTCTGGCAGGCTTGGCCAAAGACAGTTCAAAATTTGCGTCACCCATATACCGCAACAGTTCCGGGGCCTCATACACTTTTTTTTCATCCAGCTTGACCACATGGTTGAACACCGACAATGCGGCATAAAACTGCCGTTTTTTAAACAATGTCCTGCCATACCCGATACCGGCATCCACGATATAGGAATTTTCTGAAGATGCTTCAAACACCTGCTGAAAAAAACCCATGGCCTGGTCGATATAACCTTTTTCTTCAAAAATTTCAGCCAGATGAAACAACACCTCCGGCCGGCCCGGATACCTTTCATATCCCTGCCTGACTATATTGAAATATCCTTCAGCAGCAGATATGTTGTTCAAATCCATATGAATCATGCCGATGGCTGTATAGGCAAAAGGCACGTAAGCTGACTGGTGATACAGCACCAGGGCATCCTGGAACATGCGTTCTGCTTTGATCAGCAGGGCAAAATCATCTTTTGCAACGCTTTTGTAAAATGCATAGGCCCGCAGATAATACACCTGCTCCAGACATGCAGTGTTGTGTCCATCTATATATGCTTCCAGCAGATCAAATCCGTCCGTGTACATGGCACTTTCAATCAGCCGGACAGCTTTTTCCAGCTGAGGGCTTGGGCATCCACTGGATGCGATGCGCCGGGTTAGATCAGAAATATCCCCCTGAAACGGACTTTTTTCTCTTTTGGGGGGGACATAAACAGGGGGTGTCGGAATTTTGACGGTTTCCTGTGGATCAGAAACATTTTCTTCTCTGTCTTCAGGCAGATCTGTTACTGCATCATCTGTTTTTGGAGAAATCTGGTCCCGGGTGTCTGGATCAGGCGGTTTTTTGGCAGCCAGGACCGCAGGGGTGATTTTTTTCACAGCTGCCTGTTCCAGGGGTGCCATGGTCACAACAAATCGGGACCCGGACGCGGAAAAGCTTGACTTTACAGACCCCTGGGGAGACCGGCTGACCACCACCACTGCCACAACATTTCCCTGCAGGGCTTCAACATTGACCTCTTTTATACCCGGCAGCTGCCTGCCTGCAATTTTCAGATCCCTGGACAGCGTAGCATTCTTCAGGGCGATTAACACCTCTTTGCTTTCGATTTGCACTACCTTGACCGGCACTTTTGCTGTTAAATCAAACTGCACAGACAAGGGATTTTCCTGGATGGTGATGTTGTGAATAACTGCATTTCCGGCCAGGCCGGTACCGGAGAAAAAGACCAGAAACAGCCATGGCAGAAGCATCTTCAGCATCTGCCCGGCACGGCTGTCATGTAACTTTTTCATCATTAATATGTATCCGTATTCCAAGGATTAATGCCATTTTTGAGAATATGTGGGCACTTTCTCACATTGATTCTCACAGCACAATAACAGCAATCTCTATAGTATTTTAAAACTATTTTAAAACCATTTCAAACAAAAGCAATTTTTGTACCATGAAAACAGAATATTAAAATTCAGGCATTTCCGACTCAGGTTCAAGGTGCATTTTCTTAATTTTCTCCACCAAGGTGGTGCGGTTCATTTTCAAAAGTTCCGCAGCCCTGGCCTTGATCCAGCCGGTTTCCGCAAGGGCGTGGGTGATCAATGCGCGCTGGTACTGATCCACCGCTTCGGTAAATCCCATACCGTTATTGAAAACAGAAGAAACACAGGGGGAATGGTGACAGGTAACCGTCCGGGTAATACATCCCGGCAGGTCATGGACCTGCACATCGACATCTTCCACCAGAACGGCAATACGTTCAATCATATTCTCCAGTTCCCTGATATTGCCGGGCCAGTCATAATTAATCAGGGTCTGGATGGCCTCTTTTGAAAATTTTTTGGGCACAAAATCTGCAGAGCGCTTAACAAGGTTGTGCTGAAAATGTTCCACAAGGGGCATCACATCTTCTCTGCGCTCCCGCAGGGGCAGTATGTGAATGGGAATCACATTCAGCCGGTAATACAGATCTTCCCTGAACCGGCCTTTTTCCATGGCAACGTCAAGGTCCTTGTTTGTTGCAGATATCACCCGGATATCCACTGCAATGGTCTGGGTACCGCCCACCCTTTCAAATCTGCGCTCCTGCAGTGCCCGCAAAAGCTTCACCTGAAGGTCGGCGCTCATATCCCCGATCTCATCCAGGAATATCGTACCCTGATCAGCGATTTCAAATCGCCCGGTCCGGGAACGGTGGGCCCCTGTGAATGCCCCCTTTTCATGCCCGAAAAGCTCGCTTTCAAGCAGTTCACTGGGAATGGCACCGCAATTGATGACCACCATGGGGCCATTGCGCCGGGCACTGTTCTGGTGAATAGCCCGGGCAATCAATTCCTTTCCCGTACCGCTTTCCCCGGTTATCAGAACGGAGGCATCGGATTTTGCCACCTTCCGGGCTGTCTCCAGAACCTTTTCCAGCCCCCTGCTGACCCCGGCGATCCCCCTTCTGTCAAATACCGGGGCGCCATCATCCACGTTATGGCCGGCAATAAGTGTCTGGCTGGTTTCTATCATGGGAGATCCCATTATTTTAAAATCTTTTCAAGCTTGTCTGAAATGGCTTCAGCGGTAAAGGGTTTTACCACATAATTGGAAACCCCGGCCTGGACCGCTTCGATAACATTTTGTTTCTGCGCTTCTGCAGTTACCATCAAAAAAGGGGTTTTTGCATACTGGGAATCAGCCCGGACTTTTTTTAACAGTTCCAATCCGGTCATTTTCGGCATATTCCAGTCGGAAATGATCAAATCAATGGTCTGGTTTTCCAGAATTTCCCAGGCAGTTGTTCCATCATCAGCTTCAACCAAGTTCCGAAACCCCAGCTGCTTCAAGATATTTTTCAAAATACGGCGCATGGTAGCAAAATCGTCAACAATCAGAACCTTGATGGATGTGTCCATTGCCACATTTCCCTCCTTCTATGGATTAAAACCCCTTTGCTGTCTTCGAAAACAGATGCCGACTGTAAATTCTCCATCTTTGGTTTCAAACAGATTGCTATACCGGGTACCTTTTCAGTCAATATCCTCAACCTGGTTATACCGCACAATATTTTTCAGATGGGAATAGGTTTCCACATCCATGGAATCAAAAACGATCCCGATCCCTTTGGGGGTCTGCCGGACCACCGTAGCCTTCATGACCAATTCAATTTTTTCCACCGTACCGGTGAGGCAGATCTTCACGACACAACGGGTCCCGGGGGGAAACCGTTTGTCTGTAATGGCAAATATTCCCTTGAGGCTCAGGTCTTTTGAATGGCCTTCCAGTTCTGCCTGCTGCCCATCCATGTCCAGCAGTACCTGGATCCGGGTGGCAAAATCAACCCTGGAATGCCTTCGCCTGTCATCATGATGTGAAACGGTCATGGCTGCATCAGTATCCTTGTCATCTGGTTATTTTTGCCAAATTATCATATTTTAAATCACTGCTCAACCCATTAAAAATCATCGGGAAACTCCTGTTCAGAAACCCTTAGAAAAGCCTCCACCACCTGGGGGTCAAACTGGGTGCCGGAATTTTTCCGTATAATTTTGAGTACCAGGCTTTTTTCCATTTTTTTGCGGTATGCCCGGTCCGGTGCCATGGCATCATAACAATCCGCCCCTGACATGATTCTGGCCAATTTGGGAATATCCTCGCCCTTGAGACCGTCAGGGTACCCTTTGCCGT
>JAABSB010000084.1 GCA_011390615.1 Desulfotignum sp.
CCGTCACAGGTGCGGATAACAAAGGTATACTGGTGAATCTTTTTTCGGATGCCCTCTGCAATGGTGACCGCTAGCCCCGGCTCCACAGCGGGCAGGATAACGGCAAATTCCTCCCCTCCATACCGGATTGGGAAAAAATATATCCCGATTTTTTCAGCTTCCGCCTGGCAGGCAGTCTGGATATGTTTGGCAACGGTTTTCAATGCCTGATCTCCGATCTGGTGGCCATAGGTATCATTAAACCGTTTAAAGTTGTCAATATCCACCATCAACAGGTGGAGCCAGGTTTTTTCCTTCATGGCCTGGTCCAGTTCCAGGGCCAGCTGCCGGTCAAAAAACCGGCGGTTGTATAATCCTGTGAGGTGATCGGTGTTGTTCATGTGGTCCAGTTTCACCGCATCTGCCTGGAACTGCTCAATGGTATGCCTGAACCGGATTTTGACCTGCCGGATTTTATCCCGGATGCCCAGGTCCGAGGCAACGGTTTCCAGGGTTTCTTTTTCAAGGGTTTTGATATTATCCTGGCGGGTAAGACAGATGGATTTGAATTCTTTGGCAAACTCGTCCAGATCATTCAGGGCATCAGAGAGTTCCTTATGACACACCGATACATATGCCGTGTTACACGCTTTCATCAGATCCAGCAATGCCTGTCTCGAAAATGCCGTCCTTCCGGCAATATCGAGTGCCTGGTGCATCACCTGCTCTAGTTTGTGCCTGTTATTATTTTGTCCGGCTCCGGAATGCCCTGTGGTCCCCGGATCAAAAATCATCTGAAAAACCGCTCGCCAGCAAATGTCATCAGGGACACCAATATCATCAAACAGCCTGGCCAACTGCTGTTCAGAAACAGATTCCTGTGAATGAAAAATTTTGCCAAGCGCCTGTATGGAAGCATTCAATGCTTGAAACTCCGTTGTCCGGTGAACACCATGGCGGCATCATATTCGTTGCAGGCCTGGATGGACTGGTAATCGTTGAGAGAACCACCGGGCTGAATCACCGCTTTAATCCCATGTGCCAGTCCCACATCAATGCCGTCCCGGAAAGGGAAAAACGCATCAGATACCATGGCCGCCCCCACAAGTCCGCCATTGATCCGGGCCACATCTGCTTCGATTTCCTTTTTCAGGTCTTCATCTGCCACATCGGCAATCCCCTGTCCGCAGCGTTCAAAACAATACCGGTCCGCCAGCTTACGGTACGCTTTGTCCACGGCAATCTGTGCCACCCCCACCCGGTCCTGCTCACCGGTGCCGATGCCCACGGTGACATTGTCCTTGACATAAATCACTGAATTGGAAGTGATGCCTGATTCCACCAGCCACCCGAATATCATATCTTCATATTCCCGGTCCGTGGGTTCCCGGTGAACCGTGTAGGTCTGCCCCTGATATTCAGCGGTAGCCGGAATCAGATTTTTTCTGGTCAGGGTCTGCGGCACAAATGACCACTGGGCCACGATGCCGCCATCCATAAGGCTTTTAAAATCCACCACCCGTTCTCCGATAAAGGTCTGGAGCCGGTCCATGGCATTGATCCGGATGACCCGCAGGTTTTTTCTGGCACCCAGGATATCCATGACCCCATCCTCAAATTCCGGGGCCACCACCACTTCGGCATACTGGGAGGCAATGGCCCGGGCAGTGGCTTTGTCCACGGCCCGGTTCAGGGCGATACATCCGCCAAAGGCCGCCACCCGGTCCGCCATATAGGCCCTGGTATAGGCTTTTTCCAGCGTATCGGCCCGGGCCGCACCGCAGGGGTTGTTGTGTTTGACTATCACGGCACAGGGGGTATCGGTAAAATATCTGAGAATGTTCAGACAATTATCCGCATCCGTCAGATTTGTCTTGCCCGGATGCTTGCCGGACTGGAGCAGCGCAATATCAGATACCAGGTGCCGGCCCGGCTGGATGGTCTCTGCATCCCCCAGGGCCAGGTTGCCGTTGACCAGGCGGTACAGGGCCGCTTCCTGACCCGGGTTTTCCCCGTACCGCAGCCCTTTTTCCACCCCGTCGATCACCCAGGACACCTTTTCGTAAAACAGGGTCTGGCGCTTATCACCGTCCACAAAGGCAATTTCCATGCAGGGGGTGAAATGGTCATCCATGATGGTTTTATACATCTGTTTGAGGTCTTTGGACATGGGTTATTCTCCTGGAATATAGGATGACTGCAGTTCCGTACCGGAGCATTCAGCCAGGTAGTCGGCAATTGCTCTGTCATAAGCGGCGGTGTGCTCAAAGGCCTGGCAGGCCATTTCAAACCGGTCTTTAAGGGCCAAAGCCCCCTGATTGGCCCGAACCTTCTCAAGTATGTCCGCATAAGCGGACGGATCCACCACCGGTGCCACCCGGATAAAATTCTTTGCGGCAGCCCTGATCATGGTGGGGCCGCCGATATCGATGTTGCCCCTGGCATTTTCCAGGGTGGCACCGACCCTGGCAATGGTCTCACTGAAGGGATAAAGATTGACTACCACCATATCAATGGACCGGGCGCCAGTACGTTCCAGGTCTTTCTGGTGGGCTGCATTATAGGTTTCGGTCAGCAGGCCCAGATATATTTTGAAATCCAGGGTTTTCACCAGCCCCCCCTGGGTTTCCGGCTGGCCGGTATAATCTGAGACCTGCCGCAGGTGGTGGGAGGCACTGTCTCCTAAAATCTCTTTAACCCGCCCGAAGGTGCCGCCGGTGGACAGGATGACAAGCTCCGGATTCAGGGCTATCATGCCCGGAATCAATGCCTCCAGACCGGATTTGTCAGACACGCTCACCAGCATGGTGTTGATCTTCACCAGATCATCAGTTTTTTCCACCACATTTTTTGCCATTATACCGTCCTTTCTCTTGTGTCGTAAAAAACGTAATTTGTTCATACCATGCAGGTACTGCTGCGTCAAGCCGTGCATCCGATCGATGGCAATCGATTGCAGCCTTTGCTTTGGGGCATGTTTGCACAGACCCGTGTCGTGGGGTTGCTGTGTGTCTCACCCGTCCGCCCCGTTTGACAGTATGTAAGGCATGCTGCGCTAAACGTCAAAAACTGCGGGCAAGTATGTCCTCGAACAGTTTGACGTTCTTAACGCTTCGCATGCCTGACACACTGTAACAAACACGGCAGAATGGGATTCGATCCACAGCAACCCCACGACACTAGTCACTGATGGGAGGAGGACCAATGACCGTCAGATGCCAATCTCGGGCCGGTCACACGGCACACACAGGGGCGGGGTTTCAAGCAGCTGAACAGGATGTGGTTACATGCGGTTATTCTGGCGGGTACATTTTATTTTGACTTTTGCACAGGTATGGATGACAATAATGAAATTGGATTTACCCCGTTCAAAGGAGGGCACCCATGATTCCATTGGAAATGATAGATCTGCTGGATAGAGCCCTGCCTCACAGTGTATGGGAGAACCGGCTGATCACGGAGGGGCCGTTCCGGTTTATGGAGTTCAGCCCCCTGGATGTGGACCGGCTCCAGCGCTTAGGGATACGGGTGGACCGTCTGGGCCCCAGGCTGGTGGCCTGCATGTGGGATGAAGAGAGTCCCCTGGAAATCGGGGGATTTCTGGTGGTGGACAACCTGGCCATGGGGCAGCCTGCCATGGGCGGCACCCGCATGCTGCCGGACATCACGCCTGACATCATCCACAACCTGGCCCGGGGCATGACCCTGAAAAATGCGGCTGCAGACCTGCCCTTCGGGGGCGGGAAATCCGGCATTGTAAGACCGGACAGCATGACACCCGCTGACCGCCGGACCATCATTACGGGATTCGGCCGGCTTTTACGGCGGTACAGAAAACTCTATATTCCCGGACCGGATGTGGGCACCAATGATGCGGACATGAAAATTTTTGCCATTGAGAACGGACTCAACAATGTGGTGTCTAAACCGGCTGACATGGGGGGAAACCGCATTGATGAGCTGGGGGGGGCCGCCAATGGGGTGGTGGTGGCGTTTAAAACCCTGGTGGAACACCTGCCCCGCCTAAACCGGCTGCCCCAGTTCCGGCACCTGACCATTCCAAAACCGGAAGACCTGTCCATCCTCATCCAGGGATTCGGCGCAGTGGGTGCCCATGTGGCAAGGATTTTCCATGCGTATGACCCGGACACGCCGCCGGTCATCAAGGGCATCAGCGATGCCACAGGCTTTGTCCTGAATCCGGAGGGCCTGCCCTGGCAGCAGCTGTTTGAGATGTGGAAACAGCATGGTGAAGTGACCCAGCGCTATTTTCATGATATCCTGCTCCACGGAAAAGAAACAGCCGGAAACAACACCATCTACTCCAACTGTGCCGACAACCTGCTCATGGAATCCGCTTTCTGCCTGATACCGGCATCCCCGGTTTCCAACTACCTGGATGTGGACCCGTCCACCCTGCCTTCCATGACCGTGGACCGCATGGGCAAATGGCAGATGATTGTGGAAGGGGCCAACACCTATTCCCCCAACCCGGGAAAAAAAGCGGCCCGGCGGCGCATGGAGCGGCATGTTTACAGGGACAAAGGGGTGCTTATCGCCACCGACTACCTGGTCAATTCCGGCGGTGTGATCTATGCTGCCCACGAACGCATGATACCTACCCCGGACGAACTGCTGGTACCCAGAAACATCCTGGGAAATGCAGATGCCATCGAAAACTGGCTGCACCGCAACCAGGACGCGTTTGCAGAACTTGCCGAAATCCGACGTACAGCTGCCGTAAAAAAACTGGAAACCGTTATCCGCCGCAATATGGAAGAACTCATTGACGGCCTGTGCAGCGATGCAGACAGCCTGCCCTGTGAAATTGCCGAAAAAATCAGCATACGGCGCATCGCATCCATGGAAAAAACCAAAACCGCCGGAGATGTCATGGAAGATGCCCCCACCATAGGGGTGGACAAGCAGATCACTGATGCGGCAAAACTGCTGGTAAAGGCCCCGGTATCCATTCTCAACGTGGTTTCAGAAAAAGGCAAGCTCATCGGCATTGTCACCAACTGGGACATCACCAGTGCCATGGCATCCCACCTGCCCATGGATGCACCTCTGACCCGGGTGATGACCGCTGATGTAATTTTCACAGGACCGGATACCCCCATCCTTGACTGTGTCCGGATTCTGGAAAACCATGAGATATCGGCCATGCCCGTTGTGGAAAACAACCAGGTAAAGGGCGTGATATCCGGGGATATCCTGGCAAAAAGAACCCTGTTCCGCCTGCTCCAGACCATGGATTAAAAAGACCCTGCTGCATGCGCCTTTTGCTTATTATCCTTGCCCAGTTCCTGTCCGGTTCCATATGGTTTGCCGCCAATGCTGCATTCATGGACCAGACATTTTTATTGTCCGCCGTCCAGGCCGGGTTTATTGCCGGCACCCTGTGTTTTGCATTCCTGAACCTGTCTGACCGGTTCTCTCCGGCCCGGCTCTTTTTTGCCTGTTCCATTGCAGGGGCTGTGTGCAATCTGGCCGGTGTTTCTGTGCCTTCCTCCACAGGCGTGCTTCTGGTATCACGGTTTTTATGCGGCATGGCTCTGGCCGGCATCTACCCTGTGGGCATGAAAATTGCCGCTTCCTGGTACCCGAAAACCCTGGGCCGTGCCCTGGGATTTCTGGTGGGGGCCCTGGTACTGGCATCCGGTTTCCCTTATCTGATCAAGGCCATTGCCTGGCAGGGAGAACCGGGCCTGATCCTGTGGGTCACCAGCAGTCTGTGCCTGGCCGGGGGTTTGATCCAGGTTTTTTTTGTGGGGGATGGGCCGTTTCTGCCAAAAGGATCCCCGTTCAATCCCGGGGTGGTGCGGCATCTGTTTTCCCATCCCCGGTTCCGGGCATCGGCTCTGGGATATTTCGGGCATATGTGGGAGCTGTATGCGGTATGGGCAGCCGTACCCCTGCTGTTTACCGTGATGGTGCCGTCCCGGGCCGATGCCTGGTCTTTCGGGTTTTTTGCTGCCGGATTTTTCGGGTGCGCAGCCGGGGGCATGCTCTCCCTGAAATGGGGCAGCCGGGCCATTGCCGGTTCGGCCCTTATGGTATCCGCCCTCTGCTGCCTAATCTCCCCTGCCATCCTTTACCTGCCCCTGCCCCTGGGCCTAGCCCTGATTCTTGTGTGGGGCCTGGCAGTGGTAACCGATTCGCCCCAGTTCTCCTCTCTCAACGCACGGTTTGCCCCACAAGGGTATGTGGGGTCAGCCTTGACACTTGTCAACTGTATCGGGTTTTCCATCACCATTTTTTCCATTGAACTGGTAACCTTCTGGATCCGGCACCTGGGCATTGAAACCGCATTCATTCTTCTGGCCCCGGGCCCCATTCTGGGTTGGATCTGGCTGAACAAAAAAATCCCTGGTTGAGTTTTGGCAAAAAATTGCGTATGGTGGAGACAATAACACCTGCCGGCACAATGCCTGGTTTTTTCATTTTCATTCAAGGAGGTTTTCATGCCATCTGATGTCTTTTTCATGGACCTGACCGCCACATCCCGGGAGAACCTGCCCGACAAACTGGGCCGGCTCATCAACAAAGCCGGTATCAAAAAGATTCTCGGCAAAAAAGATCATACTGCAATAAAGATCCACTTTGGCGAACAGGGCAATACCGCCTTTATCCGGCCGGTATTTATCCGGAAAATCATCGAGACAGTCAAGAAAACCGGGGCCCGGCCCTTTCTCACCGATGCCAATACCCTGTACGTGGGCACCCGGTGCAATGCAGTCTCCCATATCAAAACCGCCATTGAAAACGGATTTGCCTATTCTTCCATGGACAATACCCCCATCATCATTGCAGACGGGCTTTTCGGCAAGAGTGAAACCCCGGTGACCGTGGACAAAAAAAACTGCGGCCAAGTGTATATTGGATCGGAAATCGTCCATGCCACTGCCCTGGTATCGGTGGCCCATTTCAAGGGACATGAACTGAGCGGGTTCGGCGGTACCATCAAAAATGTGGGCATGGGATCAGCTTCTCGCAGGGGAAAACTGGACCAGCACTCCAATGTATCCCCCAAAATCAAGCGCAAAACCTGTATCGGATGCGGAGAATGCGCGGCCCACTGCCCGGGAGAGGCTATTTTCCTGGAAGACAAAAAAGCCTATATTACCAAGGAAAAATGCATCGGCTGCGCCGAATGTATTGTCAGATGCCCCACCGGGTCCATCTCCATTAACTGGAACCAGACAATCCCGGTATTCATGGAAAAAATGGTGGAATATTCCTGCGGGGTCCTGAAAAACAAACAGGACAAAGCCCTTTTCATCAATTTCATCACCGACATCGCCCCCAAATGCGACTGCCTGTCCTATACCGAATCCCCCATTGTCAACAATATCGGGGTGGTGGCATCCCTGGATCCGGTGGCTGTTGACCAGGCCAGTGTGGACCTGGTGAACCAGCAGGCCGGACTGCCACACACTGCCCTGAAAACCGGCCTGGCCCCGGGGGAAGACAAATTCAGGGGCTTGTATCCGGATGTGGACTGGTCACACCAGCTGGCCTATGCCGAAGAGATCGGCCTGGGAATCAGGGATTACAAACTAGTGACACTCAAGACCCTGGCCTATAAGAAATCCTGAGGTACTGACCCGGCCGGAACGGTTGGATTGAAAAAATCATCATTTCAGCCGGGCATTTCTTAACAGTTCCAGCGCTTCAACATCAGCCATATCCTTGGTTCTTCCTGTTGCTTTTTTGTTACATATCAGATCGTTAATGGCAGGAATACGAACGTCAATCCCTTCAATATTGATTAATAGCGAGTTTTGGTATGTTTCTTCAAACTTCAGACCGGACACACCTGTGATAATATCAATTCGCCTGGGTGCAACCCCTATCTGAAAGATGGTACCATCTATTTGAAGGTCTTTTGTGGTAAGATTGTGCAACGGTGCTCCAAACCGCTGCAATGCCCGGAAAACGGCTTCAGCGTTTTCCGGAGAAGGCATTATCCAAATATCAATATCCATGGTAGCCCGCGGATAACCATGAGCTGCCATGGCATAAGCTCCGATCAGAATGAATTTAACATTCTCGTCGGATAAGGCTTGTAACATGTCTTTGTAGTCTTCGTTCAACATCAAATTTTACACTCATTGAAGCAGCTTCCCGGGTCAGGAGCCAGACAAGAAGTATCCGTTCTACAGGTGTTCCGGGAACAAAATCATCATTCTGATGATCCTTCATTTTGCCTGTGACGGTGTGCTGCCTGTTCATGGTTTTTTTTAATCTGTCTTTTATTTGTGTCATGATTTAAATTTTGACATGTCATATTTTTCAGAGATAGCGATTCGCTCTTTTTCGGAAAGAGATTTCATATATCTGTTCCAGCCGGGGCACCAGCCTGCGTGCCACCGCCATATCCGCCCGAGTAGCGATGCAGGGTTGTCATCATATTTTTTGCGAAACCGGCAGGTACCGCAATTATGTTGTGCCATTGCATTCTCCTTGTCTTTTGATAATCACACCGGGCGGCAGCCCATTAAAAAACCGTTTTCATTTATCAATCTCATATACTCCGTTAATTTGAAGTGCTGTTTTTAGCGCCTGTTCCAGAAGTTCCAGTTTTTTAAAAGACAATTTGCCGATAAAGTGCGTTAGCATGGATTTTGGTATACTGATCAACGCATCGCAATGAATGGCGCTATCGTGTTTAAGGCCTTCATCAATACCGACAGGTACCTGGGTTGAAAGGCCTTCATAAGAGGTGTATACAGGGGCACAGATCACTGTCGAAAACCTGGATTCAATGAGAATCTGTCGGCTTACCACAACAAATGACCGATATTTTTTCGGATCCCGGAATGAGGGCCGTCTGATTCTGTATAAATCACCCTGTCTCATATAGGGACCTGGTAGCCAAGCACGTCCTCCGCCTCATTATTGAGCGTATCTGCATGTTTATTAATAATTTCAAGGTCACGCAGCTCCGCTTCCTTTTTTTCCAGCTGCCCAATAAAAAAACGGGCTGCGGTCTCTATAAAATCCGACCGGCTTTTGTAGCCACCCATATGCGCTTCAATGGCCCGCAATATGTCCTGGGATAATGTAATGGATGTCTTTGTTTTCATACCACCTTTATACCGCCATACATACCTGATGTCAATTGAATTGTGAACTAATCAGCTGCCTGCGTTGGCCCCGGATATCCGGGCAAAAGGGCTGGATATTCCATCAGATGTCTGGCATAATGCCCGGGTTGCTGTCAAATTCAATAAAAGGAAATGCCCGATGGATGTGCCGGATGCCACCTTGTTGACATATGTGATGAACCTGGTCTATGTCCTGACTGGCGTGGCGCTTATCTATCTGGTGTTTACCCTGTTTCTCACCTGGCTGGTGCAGCAGATCCCCCGGAATCCGGTAAAGGACCATCCCCGGTGGGGAACCGTAACCGATACGATGATCCCGGCCATTGACGGCGGATACCTGGAGGTATGGCGCATCGAGCCCAAGGGCCGGTCCCGGGGCATTGTGGTGTTTGCCCATGGATGGGGAAGAAACCGGGACCGGATGGTGAAACGGGCACAGATTTTTGCACAATGGGGATTTGCCACCGTGATGCACAGCACCCGGGACCACGGCAATTCCAGTCCCAAACAATGCATGAATGCCGTGCGGTTTGCCGAAGATATTGCATCGGTCATCAACTGGGTGGGTGAACCGGTGCTCTTGTATGGCCATTCCGCCGGGTCTGCCGGGGCCATCATTGCCGCGGCCAGACACCCGTCCATGGTGCGGCTTTTGTTTCTGGAAGCATCCTATGCCCATACCCGTGAAGCCCTGCTGAGCTTGTACCGGTGGATCCATCCGGCTTTCGGCAAGCTGTTCGGCCCCATGATTGTTTTATGGATGGACATTTTTTACAGAGGGGCAACAAACACATACAGTCCGGCCCGGATAGCGCAGCAGATCACCATGCCGGTCATGATCATCCACGGGGAAAAAGACCGGCGCTTTCCCATATCATTTGCCCAAAAACTCAAACACAGTTTTGCCCATGAAAAGGTGGCCTGCTATATTGCCAAAGATGCCGGCCACAGCGGGGCAAGCAAAACCAGGGGATATGGGCCGGCTGTTAAATCCTTTATTGATGCAAACCTGAATGATAAAGGTTGACTCAAATCCCTCAAATATCGTATTATCCCGTGATATTTTAACCCCCTAACCTAAAAAAGGAGTGAGTCAGGATGAAAAAATGGAGCCTTTTACTGCTGATCTTTTCCATTGTTTTACTGGGATTTTCAGCAGGTGCCTTTGGCGCGGAAGACAAAAAAATCAAGGCCGGATTTATTTATGTGGGGCCTGTGGGAGATTACGGCTTTTCCCATGCCCATGACCTGGGCAGAAAATTTGCCGAAGAAAAACTGGACTGGCTGGAAACCGTGTATGTGGAATCTGTATCAGAATCAGACAGTGACCGGATCATAGACCGCCTGATCCAGCAGCAGAAATGTGATGTTGTGTTCACAAACAGCTTCGGCTTCATGGATTCTACCATCAAGGCCGGTGAACGCTATCCGGACAAGATTTTCATGCACTGTTCCGGGTTCAAGCGCTCTGATAATGTGGGCACCTATTTTGGCGACCTGTACCAGATGTACTACCTGAACGGTCTTATGGCCGGCGCATTGACCAAAACCAACAAGATCGGTTATGTGGCCGCCTTCCCCATCCCTGAGCTGATCCGTCACATAGATGCCTATGCCCTTGGCATCAAGGCGGCCAATCCTGAGGCAAAGGTCCATGTCAAATGGATCTATGCCTGGTACGGGCCGGACAAGGCCAGGGAAGCTGCCGAGTCCCTGATTGCCGAAGGGTGTGACACCCTGGCCTTTACAGAGGACACCCCGGCGGTCATCGAGGTGGGACAGTCCCACACGGAAAAAGGAAAGCAGATCTATACCTTCAGCCATTATTCCGCCATGCAGCCCTATGGAGAGGATTCCGTGGTATCCGGCCAGCTCATGAACTGGGGCGGAATGTATGTCAAAATTCTGGAAGATATTTATTCCGGCAACTGGACCAATGAAGATGTCTGGTGGCTGGCCAAAGAAGGTGCTGCCATTCTGGGGGGCAATGAAACCGATCCTGTCAATCCCAAATTTGTGGATGACCTGAAACAGGCCATGATCCAGACCGAAGCATTCGGGAAAATTTCCGCCTATGACCTGGTCATGAAACGCTATGACCAGATGAAACAGGGGGTGGAGGTGTTTGATCCCTTTACCGGACCCATCCATGACAACAAAGGGACCCTGCAGATCAAGGCAGGTGAACGGGCTTCCAAAGAGGACCTGCTGGGCATCATGTACTATGTGGATAACGTGGAAGGCACCATCCCCCAATAATCTCAATCCGGCAGCCGGTCCCGGGCTCATGCACATGCCAAAATCCCGGGACGGCTGCCCTGCCGCCCTTATGAAAAAAATACAGCGCCTTGAAATGGAAGGCATCAGCAAGTCCTTTCACGGCATCCATGCAAACAAAGAGATCAGTCTGTCTGTGGGGTCCGGGGAAATTCTGGGGCTTCTCGGAGAAAACGGTGCCGGCAAAACCACGTTGATGAATATTCTCTACGGGCTGTACCAGCCGGATGCAGGGCAGATAAAAATCAACGGCAGGCCTGTGCGGATCACCAACCCCATGGAATCCATTCTTATGGGCATCGGCATGGTGCACCAGCACTTCATGCTGATCCAGAACCACTCGGTCATTGAAAACATCGCCCTGGGGTACAAGGATACCCCGTTTTTTTTTCCGAAAATCAAAATCCGGGAAAAGGTGGTATCATTTTCCCGCCAGTTCAACTTCACCATTGACCTGAACAAAAAAATATGGCAGCTGTCCGCTGGCGAACAGCAGCGGGTGGAGATCATCAAGGCACTTATGAACGGGGCGGATCTGTTGATTCTGGATGAGCCCACTTCGGTACTCACCCCCCGGGAAATTGAGGAGCTCATCGCCATTTTGCGTCAGATGAAAGCGGACGGCCACAGCGTGATCTTCATCTCCCACAAGCTTGACGAGATCATGAACATCTGCGACCGGGTGGTGGTGCTCCAGAAGGGCTGTATTGTGGGCAGTGCCGATACAGAGAAAACAGATAAAAAAAATCTGGCCCGGATGATGGTCGGCCGGGATGTGGTCTTTAACATCAGCAAAGAAAAACTTGCCAAAGGACGGCAGATCCTGCGTGCGGATCAGATCCATGTGACAGGGGACATGGGAATGCCTGCAGTAAAAGGGGTCAGCTTTGACCTGTATGAGAATGAAATTTTCGGCATTGCCGGTGTGGCGGGCAACGGCCAGCGGGAACTGGCAGAAGCCATCACAGGTATCCGCAGAATTGACAGCGGGAAAATAACCATCACTGGCAAAGATATCACCAACCTGTCCCCCAGGCATATTTACGACCACGGGGTATCCCATGTGCCTGAAGAGCGCATCCGGTTCGGCATTGCACCAGGACTGTTTCTCTATGACAATGCCATTTTGAAACAGCACCACCTGAAAAAATTTTCCCGCCGATTTTTTCTCAAGTACAACCAGGTAAAAACCCACACACAAGGCATTGTGGATGATTTTCAAGTCCTTACACACTCCATTGACAACCAGATCAGAAACCTGTCCGGCGGCAACATCCAGAAACTGATTCTGGGCAGAGAAATCAGTGAGCAGCCCAGGCTTCTGGTGGCATCCCACCCCACCTACGGGCTGGATGTGGGGGCCACGGAATTCTTACGTCACCACCTGCTCAAACTGCGCAAACAGGGCAGTGCTGTTCTGCTTTTTTCTGAAGACCTGGAAGAAATATTTGAACTCTGCGACCGGATCGCCGTTATGTTTGCCGGTGAATTCATGGGAATTTTTGATTCCGATGACGAACGCCTGTGTGAGATCGGCCTGATGATGGCCGGGTCGAAACGCATCTAAAATATTAACACAAAGACATTGCCCATGATACGCCTCACCTATACCGACCGATACCAGATCACACGGCTGCGCGCTTTGGTGACCAATATCTTTTCTCTGGCAGCCGGGCTTTTTGTCATCAGCATCATATTTCTCATTGCCGGTGTCAACCCCTTGTTTGCCATCTCTGAAATATTCCAGGGATCATTCGGTTCCATGTACGGATTCAAGGAAACCATCACCAAAGCTATCCCCCTGATTCTCATCGGTGCCGGACTGACCCTGGCATTCCGGGCAAAGTTCTGGAACATCGGGGCCGAGGGGCAACTGCTCATGGGCGCGATTTTCTCCACCTGGACCGGGCTGACATTCGGGAATGCCCTGCCCGGCTTTGCCATCATACCGCTGATGTTTGCCGCAGGTTTTTTAGGGGGTGCCCTGTGGGGCATTATCCCGGCCATACTGAAAATCAGATATGCCATCAACGAAGTGATTTCCACCCTGATGCTCAACTATATCTGTGCCCACATCCTGACCATGCTCATTGTGGGCCCCTGGAGAGGGGCAACCCGATTCGGGTTTCCGGGCACCGACAACCTGCCGGATGCCGCCATCCTCAGCGTGATTCCCGGATCACGCATCCATTATATCACCCTGATTCTGGCCCTGGCCTGCGCCGCCATCCTTGCCCTGGCCATCTACAAGACCCGTTTCGGGTATGAAGCACGGGTGGTGGGAGAGAATCCGGATGCCGGCAAATACGCAGGTATCAATTTTTTTAAAACCACCCTCA
>JAABSB010000085.1 GCA_011390615.1 Desulfotignum sp.
CCTGGTTGTTTTTGCAGGTCTGGCTTTTGGAGAACGTGATCCAGGTTTTTTAGAAACAGGAATAGGGGGCTGAATGGTTTTTTCCACAACGCTGACCTGGGCCTGTTTCACTGGTAGCTGTTTTTTGAGCAGCCGCTGGATTTTCATCAGCAGGTCCTGTTCATCGCTGCTCACCAGCGACAGTGCGGTTCCCTGTTCACCGGCCCGGCCGGTGCGGCCGATCCTGTGGATATAATCTTCAGGCACATGGGGCAGATCAAAATTCACCACATGGGGCAGGTGCTTGATATCCAGGCCCCGGGCCGCAATATCCGTTGCCACCAGGGTCTGGACAGCCCCGCTTTTAAAATCAGCCAGGGCCCGGGTCCGGGTGGCCTGGCTTTTGTTGCCGTGGATGGCGGCAGCAGTAATGCCGTCGCTGAGCAGCTGTTTGGTCAGGCGGTTGGCCCGGTGTTTGGTGCGGGTAAACACAAGGGTCTGGTGCCAGTTGCCGTCCCTGATCAGGCCTGACAGCAGGGTGCGCTTGCCGGTCTGGGACACCTGGTACACCTCCTGGTCAATGCCCTGGGCAGCGGCGTTTCCCGGGGAAACTTCGATCTGGACAGGATTTTTGAGCAATCCGTCGGCCAGCTGCCGTATCTCTTTGGTATATGTGGCGGAAAACAGCATGTTCTGACGTCTGGCAGGCAGGCATTTGATCACTTTGCGGATGTCATGGATAAACCCCATGTCCAGCATGCGGTCAGCCTCGTCAAGCACCAGGAACTTCACCCGGGAAAGGTCAAGGGTCTTGCGGCCCAGATGGTCCAGCAGACGGCCGGGGGTGGCCACCAGGATATCCACACCTTTTTGAAACTGCTTGATCTGGGGGGTGATATTTACCCCGCCGAAAATCACAGCCGTGCGCAGGGACAGAAAGCGGCCATAGTCTTTAAAATCATTTTCCACCTGGGCGGCAAGCTCCCTGGTGGGGGTGAGGACCAGTGCCCGGGGCAGATGGTTTTTCCCCTTTTCCTGGTCCAGCTGCTGCAGAATGGGCAGCGCAAAAGCAGCGGTTTTCCCGGTTCCTGTGCGGGCACCGGCCAGGATATCTTTTCCCGTAAGAACTGTGGGGATGGCCTTTTCCTGAATAGGGGTGGGGGTGGTATGGCCCAGTGCCTCAACAGCACGGAGCAAAGGGGTCTGAAGACCCAGGGTGTCAAACGACATAGGTAATTCTCCTTCTTAAAAAAGCCCGCCTGCTTTAAACAGTACCGATCCAGGCAAAAAATATAGATTCGTAAGGATTGGGGCAAATTTTAAGATTAAGGAATCGACCGCAATACTCCAGGCACCGATCGGATGGCACCAGTAAAAAAGTAGTTTACCACAATGCAGCCAAAACACAAGCTTTAATTTTTTGTGATATCCCCGGCAGGTTGAATTGTTGGCGCGTCTGTGGTAAAAACAGCTCATGTGATAACCAGATATCGGAGACAGATGATGTTTGCCAATGCCATGGAAGTGTTTAAACTCCTTGATAAATCCAATTGTAAAAAATGCAATGAACCCACCTGCCTGGCCTTTGCATCAAAGGTGTTTCTCGGGCGCAAAAAATTGTCAGAATGCCCCCACCTGGATGCTGAAATTCTTGCCCGATACCAGGAAAATGCCAACCAGGGACACAGGCCCGGAGAAGCGGAACAGGAAAAAGAGCTTATCGCCATGAAGCAAAAACTGGCAGACCTTGATTTTGCCCAAGCTGCTGCCAGAACCGGCGGAAAATATGATAAGGACAGACTTACCATCCGGATTTTCGGCAAGCCGTTTTCAGTGGACAATGCCGGCCGCTTCCGGTCTGATATTCATATCAATCCCTGGATTACAGGGCCTGTGCTGACATATGTCCTGGAAAGCAAAGGGATCCCGCTTACCAATGAATGGGTGCCCTTCCGGGAGCTTGCCGGTGGCAGGGAACTGAACGGGCTTTTTGTGAAACGCACGGAAGAGCCCTTGAAAAAAATTGCCGATACCTATCCGGATCTGTTTGAGGATCTGGCCATGATTTTTAACGGAAAACAGGTGGCGGAGCTTTACCAGTCAGATATTTCCATGGTCCTGCATCCGCTACCCCTTGTGCCAATGATGATCTGCTACTGGAAAAAAGAAGACGGCATGGCATCGGATCTGCATCTGTTTTTTGACAGCAGCGCTTCTGAAAACGGGGGCAGTGACATGGTGTTCCGCCTTGTGGCCGGTATTGTCCAGATGTTTGAAAAGCTGGCAAAAACCCATGGATGGCAGGCAGCCGCAGATGTTGGGTAGCCTGCTGATCAGGTGTCCGTCAGCTCTTCAAACTGGTCCGTGGCCAGATCAACGGCATCCTGGCACACCCTGTTAACCTGCCGGATATCAGGCAGAAGGTAAAATTTTTGTCTGGTCTGCCGCAGGTGCAGTAAAATAGGGTTCCGCAGGTCCGGATCAATATCATGGGCTGCCATATCAGCTGTCAGTTTTGTTATGAGCGCATCAATTTTGTCTTTTGCCTGCCTGCGGCAGTTTTCCAGTTTTTGCGATTCAATCTGTTTGTGACATGTGTTGACGATCTTGAAAAGCGCCTGTGCGGTCTGGATCTGGTCAAAGGGGTGAGAAGAGGAAACAATCTCAGCCAGGCGGCTGTATGCAGCTGCGGCATCGGGGTTTTCGGTGATGCGGGGCAGGTTCTCACCAAACTGCGGCATGGTTTGTACCAGCTGCTTCCAGAAGCCTATGTCTTTTGTGTAAAATGCGCGGATGGTTTGAAATGTCCGTGCAACACCAGGCAGATGGTCCAGCTGTTTGAAACAGTCGGTTAAAACAGCATGGGCGGTCTGGTTGTGCAGCAGGCGGCCTGTGAATGCAAGCAGTATTTTCATCTGTTCTCTGCCCGGGCAGGCATCTGTGCGTGCCCGGGCATAAAAAGTTTTTACATCATGATGCCACTGTAAAAACATCTGTAATGCTGCGAATGCAAATGCATGCTGGTCTTCATGGTCTGCAAACGGTGCCCCCACCTGCTGAAAAGCCTCCTGTACAGCCTTGAATGCCGCTGCCGGCACTTTTTTGTTCAACACCACCCGGATCTCTGTATCAGGTGCGGCCATCAGCTTCTGTTTGGCTTCCAGGGCAGGTATCTGCCGGCCGTCAAGATAAAAACAGAGCTTGAGTTCATGCACAAACCCAAAAACCATCTGGAGGATTTCAGGTGCAGGCAGGCTGTTCCGGGTCGATACCTCGGTTATGATATGGCTGAGCGCTGCCTGTCCATGCATGGCACATTGTTCTGTAATACAGGACAAGACAAGGTCAGTGAGCCGTGCATCATCCATTTCAAGCCCGAACAGGATCTGCCTGGGCCCCAGTTCAATCTCCTTGATCCATTTTTTTTTCAAACCTGATTCCATCTATTTTCCTGTCAATGGGTTTATTCTGAAACTATTACCTGCTGTGACAGGTGTTGACAAGCATAAAATAAAAATATGAGATCTCCAAATTTTGTCTTTGTTTTTTGAAGACCCGGGCACGGCAATATATATTGTGCTGGTATTTTTTCATGCATTATGGCAGGCTGAATATTCAAGAAAAAAAATTAAGGAGTTATTTTATGCAGGTTGTACAATGGAAGGATTGTGAAGAAAAATTGATAGACAAATTTCCCTACAAAGGCAAACACCTGGATGTCATCGGCACAAGCATCCGATGGCTGTCCCAGCACGGTGAAGATGAAAATGGGATTCCGGAATACGGGCTGCGGTTTTTCACCATTCAGCCGGAAGGACAGATCCCCATTCACAACCATTTTTATCACCAGACCATGTATATTCTGTCCGGAGAATTCGAATGCTGGGAATTTGATCAAAAAACAGATGCATTAAACAAAAAGGTGGTCTGCGGACCCGGGACTTCCATCTACATCCCCAGCATGCAGCCCCACGGCATGAAAAACATTACAGACAAACCTGCCACATTTTTATGTTGTATCTGCAATGTTTATGATGACGAAGCCGTGCTTTAGAACGGCGGGAAAACGGGGGCTGGTAAAAGGTTCAGCAGCGGTTGCGCGCAATGGATCAGATCCGGTTGATGGGTACATTGGCCAGCTGCTCTTCAAGATATTCATCCATCAGGTCTTTGTATCTGTCTTCAGGATAGTTCCGGCTGCAGGACCTGCAGCAGAAGAAAACCTTTGTTCAGGTCCGTTTGAAGTAAAGATCTCCGCCGCAGGCAGGGCATTTTTCTGTAATACGCATAAGATGTTCTGTCCTCTCTAAAAAAAACGTTATGGAAAGTGTTCATACAGCAATTCCTGGCATTTTTCAAATACCTTGTGCATACAGTGTGAAAGGCAGCAAAATGATAGAAAAGTTTCGTGTAAAAACCACAGACTTGATTAGACAGTGCGCAGATGATCCTTTTGATTTCATCACAACAAACGACCTGGATCCCTTAGACATTGTCATCGGGCAGCGCCGGGCGGTTGAAGCCATCCAATTCGGACTGGAAATGACAGGCCCGGGGTACAATATTTTTATCACAGGATATGAAGGAACCGGCAAAACCACCATAACCAGAGAAATCCTTACAGCCTTTGCAAAAAATCAGGATACACCCGAGGACCTGTGTCTGGTGAACAATTTTGATGATCCTTACTGCCCCAGGGCCATGAAACTGCCCACCGGATCAGCCGTGTTTTTTTCCCGCCGCATGACCGAATTCATTGAAACCCTGAAAATTAAGCTGCCACAGGCGTTTGACAATAAATCCTTTCAGGAAAAACAGGACCGGATCCAAAAGGAATATATCCAGAAGCAGGAACAGCTCATGTCCCAGGTGGAAGCATTTGCCGCAAAACTGGATATCGGCATTGTTGAAACCGAACAGGGATATCAGGCAGTCCCAATGAAAGATGGTGCGCCGGTTTCTCCTGAGCAGCTCAAGGAATATGATCCAGACACAAAGGCTGCGGTTGAGGAAAATCTGGCCCAGGTGCAGGCGCAGATGAATGATCTGTTCAAAGAGATGCAGAACCAGGCAAAAAAAATTCAACAAAATTTTCAGGACATGGTGGCGGCAATGGCCGACATCATGTTTGCAGAAGAAATGGACCTGGCATTTGCTGATTTTAAAACCTGTCCCCAGGCACGCCAGTTTCTGGAGGATGCAAAAAAAGACATGAAAGACAACATCCCCCTGCTGCTCAAGTCCCTGGATGCTGAAGCGGAAAAGGGTTCTGAAGCAGGCGGCATGTCCGCGTTTCTGGAAAAAAGATATCAGGTCAATGTGCTGGTGGACCGGCGGGGGGAACACGGGGCACCCGTGATTTTTGAACCGGCCCCCACCTTTCAGAACCTGTTCGGCAAGATTGAAAGAATACCGGCCAAAGGGGTGGCATCAACAGACTTCACCATGGTCCAGGCAGGCGCACTTCTGCGGGCTGACAAGGGATTTTTGATGCTTGAAATTGATTTTCTTATGCGCAATCCTGTTGTCTGGGAAACCCTTAAGACCACACTGCAGAACAAAACATTATATATTCAGGATGCACCGGATCAGACAGGCATGGTCATGGCATCTTTGCGGCCTGATCCCATCCCGCTGGATGTCAAGGTCATTCTGGTGGGCAGGTATGATATTTTTCTGGCCCTGCAGGGATCAGATCCGAAATTCAACAAGATTTTCAAGGTCAGGGCGGATTTTGACCATGAAGTGGATCTTGATCAGGAGAATCTGCGCAACTATGCCCGGTTTGTTGCCCGGGCATGTAAATCTGAAAAATTACCACCCTTCACTCCCTGCGGGGTAAGTGCCATTGTGGCATACGGCAGTAGAATTGCTGAGAACAAGTACAAACTCTCCCTGCGGTTCGGCAGGATTCTGGACATGCTCAAGGAGGCCGCATTTTGGGCAAAAAAAGACCGGGCAACGGCTGTGAGCGGCAACCATGTGGTGCAGGCCCAGGATGCCTGCCGGTTCCGCCATAACCTTTTTGAGGAAAAGATCCAGGAAAAATATGATGACCACTCCATTCTCATTGACCTGACCGGGTCAGTGGTGGGACAGGTCAATGCCCTGGCGGTTTACCAGATCGGGGATCTGGCATTCGGCCGGCCATCCCGGATAACAGCGGAATCCTATATGGGAAAGCCCGGGATTATCAATGTGGAGCATGAAGCCGAGCTTTCCGGCCAGACCCACCACAAAGGCATGATGATCGTGGCCGGGTACCTGGGCAGAATGTTTGCCCAGAATTATCCTTTGAGCGTTTCTGTGAGTATCACCTTTGAGCAGAGCTACGGGGGTATCGATGGGGACAGCGCCTCTTCCACGGAACTGTATGCGGTATTATCCAGTCTCTCGGGATATCCTGTACGCCAGGGAATCGCCGTTACCGGATCCGTGAGCCAGAAAGGGGAAATCCAGTCCATCGGCGGGGTGAACGAAAAAATCGAAGGTTTTTTTGATGTCTGTGCTGCCCGGGGGCTGACCGGTGATCAGGGGGTCATGATCCCGTCCGCCAACGTGAACAATCTCATGGTCAAAAAAGCGGTGCAGGATGCGGTGCACCAGGGTTTGTTTCATATTTATCAGGTATCTTCTATTGAACAGGGCATCGCGGTGCTCACCGGTGTGCCGGCCGGCCGGGCTGACGAAAATTTTGTCTTCCCTGAGGGTACGGTTTTCGGAGCGGTTCAGGCCAAACTTAAACGGTTCCATGACCGGTCTCTGCAGTGCAACCGGTGAATGGATTCACGGATTCTGACAGAGATGCCGGGGAAAGTGCAGACTCAAATTTCAAACAAAGGGATCTGCAACAGCTTTTCTTCAAGTTCTCCATCCAGTTTTAAAGGCCTGCCGCTGGTGCCGGCAATGACAAAGGTGACGTCTGCATCAATGCACACAGCCCCTGTTGCCTTGTGAACAATCTGCTGCTGGAAAACAGCACTTGTGTTGCCGATTTTTTTCAGGCCGGACCGGACAACCACTGTGTCTCCCACCCGGGCCGGGCTGCGGTAGGAAATATTGATGTTGACCACGAAAAAAGAAAATCCGCCCCCCATGAATGCATCAAGATCCAGGTGGTCTTCCAGCAGCTGCCACCTGCCTTCCTCAAGAAATTCAAGATACCTGGCATTGTTGACATGCTGGTACAGGTCTGTGTGATACCCTCTTATTTTAATTTCCGTGTCCATTTCCAACTCCCGGCAGATAATATATTCACAAACCGCATATCCTATCACCGGGTTTGTTTTTTTAAAAGAAAATTTTCAGTATCAAAAAGGGAATCTGCCCCGGATTCATATTACGCACGGAACAGTGCCGTTTGTTAAAAGCCGCAGGCAAGATTTAGCCTTGAATAAAACCCGGTGATCTGGTTTAACTAAGGCGCATTCTGTGAATCTGCATAAAGCGGTACAAAAAACAAAGGACCCCTGATGACAGACCGGCATATCCTGGCCATTGACTGTGGCACCCAGAGTCTGCGTGCCATGGTTTTTTCCACAGAAGGCCTGGTACTGGCAGGTGCAAAAAAATCGTACCCCCCTTATGTGAGTCCTGTGCCAGGCCGGGCAGAGCAGAACCCGGAAGTTTACTGGAACAGTCTGAAGGCCGCATGCCGGGAGCTGAAACACACCGCTCCTCAGATATTTGAAAATATTGCCGGTGTGGGGCTGGCAACGCTGCGCAACACCTTGGTAAATCTGGACAGACAGGGACAGGTTCTCAGGCCGGCCATCACCTGGATGGATCAGCGCCGGGCAGATCATACATTCAAAGGGACCGGCATCATGGGATGCGGATTTTTTATCCCGGTGCTGGGGCAGAAATTGAAAGATATCCAGGCACAGGGAAAGTGCAACTGGATCATGCAGCACCAGGGTGATATCTGGAAAAAGACCCATAAATATGTCCAGGTGTCGGGTTTTCTGCACCACCGTCTCACCGGAGAGTTCGCAGATGCCCTGGCCTGCCAGATCGGGCATCTGCCCTTTGATTACAAAAGACAATTGTGGGCAAAAAGTCCCTTCAGCCTGGCAAAGGCGTTGTTTCCTGTGCCTGAAAAAAAACTGCCCCGTCTGGTCCCGGCAGGGGAGATCATCGGCACGGTTTCCCGGTGGGCATCTGATGCCACCGGCATTGCTGCGGGCACACCCGTGGTTGCCTGCGGGTCGGACAAGGGATGTGAAACCCTGGGGGCAGGGGTCATGGACCGGCACATGGTGAGTCTGAGTTTCGGTACCACGGCCACAGTGCAGACAGCCTCGGACAGCTATTTTGAAACCCTGCCCCTCATGCCGCCCTATCCTGCACCCATGCCCGGATATTACAACCCTGAAGTGGAAATTTTCCGGGGGTTCTGGATGATCTCCTGGTTCAAGGACCAGTTTGCCCATAAAGAGGTGGCAGAAGCACAAACATTGGGTGTTCCTGCTGAGCAGATCCTGGACAGATGCCTGAAGCAGACATCCCCCGGTGCCATGGGTCTCATGGTCCAGCCTTACTGGGGGCCGGGCCTGGATTATCCAGGGGCAAAAGGTGCCATGATCGGGTTCGGGGATGTGCATAACCGGGATCATGTGTACCGGGCCGTTATCGAAGGTCTGGGATTTGCACTGCTGGACGGCATGCAGAAAATTGAAAAAAAATCCAGGGTCCGGGTGCGAAAGGCTGTGGTGTCAGGCGGGGCATCCCAGAGTGACCGGATCTGCCGGATTGCGGCAGACATCTTCAACCTGCCCATGGTCCGGGGCCGGACCCATGAAACCAGCGGCCTGGGAGCTGCCATTATCACGGCCAAAGGGGTGGGCATCTACCCGGATATTGCCACCGCTGCCGGGCATATGATTCAGGTAAAAACCGTGTTTGATCCGGATCCGGACAATGTCGCCCTGTACCGGCAGCTGTACACCCGGGTTTACAGGAAAATGTATCCGGCCCTGGCACCTTTGTATGCACAGATTCAGAAAATTACGGGATATCCGGGAATCTGAAAAAAAGATTTGTGCTACTTGTCATAAATGTGGACAGACAATTTCTTGACTTGGCAAATCTCTTGTGTCAAAAATGGCCCCACAAATTTTGCTTGAAAAGGAAGATGGATATGGAATACCGGACCCTGGGAAATAAAGAACTGCAGGTGTCGGCCCTGGGACTGGGGTGCTGGGGCATGTCCCATGCCTATGGACGGGCAGATACCAATATTGCTCTAAAAACCATTCACCAGGCCCTGGACCGGGGCATCAATTTTTTTGATACTGCTGATGTTTATGGTGCAGGCGGCAATGAACAGCTGCTGGGCCGGGCCCTGAAAGACCGGCGCCAGAAAGCGGTGGTGGCCACGAAATTCGGGTTTGTGGGAGATGAGCACGGGAACCTTGCCGTGGACGGCCGTCCCGAATATGTGAAAACTGCATGTGAACAAAGCCTGAAGCGGCTGGGAACGGATCATATTGATCTGTATTATCTGCACCGGCTGGATCCCCGGGTGCCGGTGGCAGACACGGTGGGGGCCATGGCACAATTGGTAACAGCAGGCAAAATCCGGTGCATCGGACTGTCCGAGGTGTCAGTTGCAATTCTGGAAAAGGCCCATGATGTACATCCTGTGACAGCCCTGCAGTCGGAATATTCTTTGTTTGAAAGATCTGTTGAAAACACTGTTCTGCCGGTGTGCAGAAAACTTGGCATAGGATTTGTCCCTTTTTCTCCTTTGGGGCGGGGAATGCTCACTACCGCCATGAACGAAGGTACCCGGTTTGAAAAAAAAGATTACCGCCTGGATCTGCCCCGGTTCCAGGGAGACAACTTTGTTAAAAACATGGGCGTAAAGAAAACCCTTGCTGATTTTGCCGGCCAGAAAGGGGCTTCTGTGTCCCAGATCGCCCTGGCATGGCTGCTGTCCAAAGACAGGCAGGTGGTACCCATTCCAGGGATGAAAACCGCCCGATACCTGGATGAAAACCTCGGGGCCATGGAACTGGAATTGTCCCAAACAGACATGGCGTTTCTGGATCAGGCCACCTGCACCGTATACGGCAGCCGCCATAACGCTTCCAATCTCAGATTTATCCAGGTATGAAACCGATGTCCATGGCCCATAAACCCGAAAGGTATGCTTTTTGTTCTGCCGCCCCGGTGTTTTCTGCCCGGAATTTGCTGCTGCTGTAAGGAGAATCTATGCAGATATTTCAGATCATCAGCCCTGACGGGTATATTGCGGAACTGCATAAACAAAAAAAACCCAATGATATCCTTGGGGCCCGGTTTCATTTCCCCTTTGTGTCCGATTATATCCGGGGGGCCATCCAGGAAAAAAAGCCTTATATTTTTTCCGGCAGGAGTGGTAACGCCCAGATCGGCATTAAAACAGATCTGACAGATGCGGGCGGCACACCCGTGATTGAAGGATCTGATATTTTTGTGGAAGCCCGTCTCCAGAACCTTAATCCCCTGCTGGGAAATGCCCTGGACCTGTTTAAAAAAGGAGATGAGATAGGGCGCCTGGTGGTCATGGATCCGGAGCTGCGGATCAGCGATGTCCGCCATTACCTCCACAAACGCCTTTTTGTGGGAAAAAAGACGGGCAAAGGATATTATGAAGGATTTGACATCTGCCAGGAAACTGATCCTGCCACCGGCCGGGTCTGTGATTATATTGCCATGGAGCTGGAGCCGTACCAGTATTGTTTTGAACCCCATGCCATGAGTCCTTCCAGCATCAACGCTGTCATTAAAAAGGGGCGCAGTGCCCTGCATTCCATCCGGTCCCGCATGTCCTTTGATATTGACAACACCTGGCTCAAGCCCGGGGATCTGTTTGTGGGTGCCATCAAGATCTCCTTAGGGGATATCTACGGTATTATCGATGTGCAGACAGATCCGGCAGATGCACACATCGCGCACCTGCCGGCCCGGGTCCTGGATCCTTTCAGAACCTTCAGGGACCGCCAGGTAGAGCTGTTTCACTTTGGCACGGAGCCGGTTGCCCTGAAACATATCCGGGTGAAGATCCGCTTTTACCGGGCCAAAAATCCCTTGACCGTGCCCCTGGAAAAAACCAAGGTCAAAGACGGATACCGCCTGAGTGACCTTCTCACCAATGCGGAAATCGCCAATCTGTTTTTTGTCATGGATGACAAGTCCCTGGGCCTGATTCTCAACAAAGCCAATTTTATCCCCATTCCCAAAGCCCTGGACCCATTCGGCCAGGCCCAGCTGGAGATTATCCGCAATGCCATCCTGGAATCCACGTACCGTAAAAACACCCCCCTTGTGCCGGAACGGGGCAATGGCAAATTCAAAAACACCCTGGACAAACTGTCGGTTCTGGGCGGTGTAAACTCCCGGGTGTTCATCGGTCGGGCCTTTCCTGATCTTGCGGTGGTGGATGCCTTGAAAACAAGCGGGCTGAGAACTTTTCTCATCCAGATGAACAACCCCTCCTTTGCAGACGATTATGTCAAAAAAATGATCCGGCTTACCCATTCAGACCATTCCGGGTGCGAGTTTCTGCGCTATGATTCAGATACAGACAAGCTCTACAGTTTCTACCACGGGTGTTTCATGGAACCCGATGATAAGGAACGCTTTGACCGTGTCCGTTACTGGTTTGCGTTTTACGGGTCCCATACCAATGCGGCGGACAACCGGCTGACCATTGATTTGATCTCCAGGCTTGCCCTGCAGCTTGGGTATGAAATGGGCATTGTCCACGGCGGGGGTCCCGGGCTCATGAAAGAGGCCAATGACCTGGCCAGGCAGCATAACATCATGAGTGTGGGCATTGCCATTGACCTGGAAGGGGAGCACCAGGCACCTTTGACCACCTGTGACGGGCTGATCAAATACAATGAAGGGCTGCGCCTGGCCCGGCAGGACCATCTCCAGAAACTGAGCAACCTGCCTGTGGTCAATACCGGGGGGTATGGCAGTGCCGAGGAGCTGGCCATCACCATCACCTCCATGAAGCTGCATGAAAATGCCCTGGCACCCATTATCCTTCTGGACCCGGACAACCTGTGGGAACATGCCCAGAAACAGACCCGGAAAATTGCAGCCAAAAAATACGGCCCGGCCTTTACCCCCAGGTTGATTCAGTCATGCAGCACAGCCAAAGAAGCCGTGAATATTCTGCTGGCGTTTATCGGGAACCCGGACCAGTGGTACCGTGCCCATAAGATTCCCAAAGAAAACGTGAACCGGGCACGGGTGAAATCCGCCCGGATCCGGCAGCAGGCCCTGGGCCAAAAAAAGGTAGAAACCTTTGATATGCCAAATTTTCGTCTCACGCAATAACCGCTTTACCCAGTCTGGCAAAAATCCAGGAAAAAATGTATACCTAAACCTGCCGGGCATCATGCATATATAAACATAAAGGCAGATTCATGCAGACACAGCACCAGATTTTGTTTGAAGATTCCCGGGACATACAGGCACTTGCACAAGACAGCATTGACCTTGTGGTAACATCACCGCCATATCCCATGATAGCCATGTGGGACCAGGTGTTTGCTGCAATGGCACCTGGTGTGGAAAAAGCCCTGGCAAAGGGAAACGGTCCGGAAGCATATGAGATGATGCACAGCCAGCTTGACCGTGTATGGCACGGCATTTACAGTGTGCTGAAGCCAGGGGGCTTTGCCTGCATCAATATCGGTGATGCCACCCGCACCCTTGACGGTCACTTCATGCTCTATCCCAACCATGCCAGGATCATGACCTGCCTGCTGGCGCTCGGTTTTACCGCACTTCCGGCGGTGCTGTGGCGCAAACAGACCAATGCCCCCAATAAATTCATGGGATCCGGCATGCTGCCGGCCGGTGCCTATGTGACCCTGGAGCATGAATATATCCTGGTTGTCAGAAAAGGGGGGAAACGGGTGTTTAAAACCCCGGAAGAAAAGCAGCGGCGGCATGAAAGTGCATTTTTCTGGGAGGAAAGAAACCAGTGGTTTTCCGACATATGGATGGATCTGAAAGGCACGCGTCAGAAAATCACCGATGCAGCACTGCGGCTCAGAAGCGGTGCTTTTCCTTTTGAGCTTCCCTACCGCCTGATCTGCATGTATTCTGTCAAAGAAGATAAGGTGCTGGATCCGTTCATGGGCATCGGCACAACCGCCCTGGCAGCAATGGCTGCCGGCAGGAACAGTGTGGGCTTTGAAATTGAAACCGGGTTTGCGCCTGCCATTGATTTGCGGGCTGATGCCATTGTCCCATTTTCAAATACAGTAATTTCCCAGCGGCTGGCGCATCACCAGGATTTTATAGCACAGCGGCTGGAAAACAATAAACCTGTCAAGCACACAAACAGGCATTACAGTTTCCCGGTTATCACCAGTCAGGAAAAGGCCTTGCTGCTCAACCGTCCCCAGGCAGTGAAAAAGGTTTCAAAAAATGGTTTCCAGGTAGATTATGCTGATGGACCGGCGTATCCGGAGAAAACGAAAACAGGAGACACTGCCCCTGCGAAAGCAGCAAAAGCCGGAGAACAGGCCCCTGGAAAAATCAGAAAAGGAACCCGGGGAGAACAACTGGATCTGTTTGATTCTGTGTGATTGGAGATGCCCTTGTCAGACCCTGGCGGCAATAATTTTTTGA
>JAABSB010000086.1 GCA_011390615.1 Desulfotignum sp.
CACAAATGGGGCAGACCCGGTCCTGGGACGAAAATCCTTGAACGCAAGGGCAGCCGCCAGTGAGCCTAACACAAAGCCAATGATCTCAGGCCGCAGATACTGCACCACCGCGGCCCGGTGAAATCCAAAAGCACCGGAGATATCCCTTTCAAAACAGGCCACGCAGATGCCCATGTTTCCGGGGTTTCCCAGTTTCTGAAGCAGCGGGGCCAAAATCCCGATTACCGCCCCCACCGCAATGATACCTGTGCGGGTAGCCAACACATTTTTTGTCATGGATGTGACTCCTTATCAAATTTCGGTTACATGCCGCAGCACCCGGTTCATCAACCCGGTATACCCGGTACACCCGGTATCCGGCGTGATTGAACCGGTACAATATGTCAAAACCTGGGTGTTAATACCTGATGGGATTACAAGGAGTCAAATTGTTATTATGTATATGTTTTTTATAAAAATATAGAAAATATCAATAGTGAATTATTTCCTTAATGTGGCCATGATCCGTTCCGGTGTCTTAAGCAGGGCAAACAGGTCCAGAATATCTTTGACCACCAGGTCGGCGGCAAAAAGGGCGGCGGTGGCCACGCCCTCTTCCTGCAGCACCGCGACCCCGACAGCGGCGTGTCTGAGCATCAGTTCATCATTGGCACCGTTGCCTGCGCAAAGGGTCTGGTCCTTCCCGAGGGTTGAAATATAATCATATTTGCTCCGGGCCTGGTCCCCCGGGGGTATGATGGTCACCTCACAGTCGATATCCGATACCTGTTCAGAGACAAACCCGAAGGTGTCCGCTGTGATGACATGGAATGCAATCTTCCCGGCAAATGACCGGATCGCCTCTTTTACACCCGGGATCAGGACCCCATCTATGGCAATGGTGCCGTTATAATCGAATACAATATGATGGAGCTCTTTTTTCCCCACACCCGGGATGTCGATACAAATCATGGTTTTTTCCTGTTGTAATGGAAATTAAAATCATGTAGTCAATGAGAAAAACTATATCAGAAAGCTGTGTGTTGTCCAATTTCAAATTTTGATAGGATTATAGATTTATATCGGTTTTTTCGATTGCATGCCAAATATGAATAATGCATCTGCTGATATATTTCCTGTTGAAAAAACAAGGGGCTTGCTACCCTTGAGCGGCTTTAGGGCAGTTGGAAAATCCATTTTTGATGGAAGTTACATGCATAGACGTACCGCCATTATTGTTATGGTAAAGTATCCGCAGGCAGGGTCGGTCAAAACCCGGCTCGGCAGGCAGATCGGCATGGAAAAAGCAGCTGTGCTGTTTCGCGGATTTGTCCGGACCATGCTGGCAACCTGCCGGTCAACAGGCTTTGACACCGTGATCAGCTGTCATCCGGATCATCCGGTTTCCGATTATCGGGAATGGCTTGGCAGCGGGTTCGATTTCATGGTGCAAAAAGGCTTGAACCTGGGTCATAAAATGCGGGACGCCTTTGAACAGGGATTCGCCCGGGGGTTTGACCGGGTCATTCTGACCGGCAGTGACCTGCCCCATCTGCCGGCCGCCACCCTTGATGAGGCTGCAAAAAGCGTCGAAACATGTGATGTGGTGATCGGTCCTGCCCTGGACGGGGGATACTACCTGGTGGCCATGAAACAGGACCGCTTTTTTCCTGAAATGTTTGATGATATACCCTGGAGCACGCCGGATGTGCTGAACATCACCCTGAAGAAATTGGCGGAAGGCCGGCGCAAACCCTTCCTGCTGACAGCCATAAGAGACATCGATACCCTGGAGGATCTGACCGCTGTTTCAGCGGAAACAGGGCTGTTCTTCAGCCACCGAACAGATGAAATCTGACAGGGCAGTCCGTGATATGAACATTTCCGTCATAGTGCCGGTTTTCCAAGAAGCAAAAACCATCAACGCGTTTCTTGAAAGTGTGCAGGCGGTTTTTCCTGCACCGGAACATGAACTCATTATGGTGGACGGCAGTCCTGAAGGTGACACCTTTGCAGCTGTTGCTCTGTCCCGGGTCAAAACAATCCGTTCCGGCAGGGGACGGGCCAGACAGATGAACCGGGGTGCTGCCATAGCCAAAAAGGATATTCTCCTTTTCCTGCATGCCGATACCCTGTTGCCCGGGGATGCACCTAAGTTGATAAAAAATGTGTTTTATGCGGACAAAGACCTGGTGGGCGGGGCGTTTTCTTTAGGGATTGATGATGACCGGATTCCTATGAAGATCATTGAATTTTCAGCCAATCTCCGGTCCTGGATTACCCGGGTCCCCTATGGAGATCAGAGCATTTTTCTCAGAAAAGACTATTTTGAACGGATGGGGGGATTCAGGGAGATCCCCATCATGGAGGACCTGGAACTGATGACCCGGATCAGAAAGCAGGGCGGCCGCATCCATATCCTGAAACAAAAATCGGTCACATCCTCCCGGCGGTGGAAAAAGGAAGGCATCGTAATATGCACCCTTCGCAACTGGCTGATCCGGCTGTTGTATCATCTGGGGGTTTCGGCGGACAGGCTGGCAGCATTGTACAAGTAACCGGTTAAACAAAACTGCTGTCATTTCCATTCAGGTTTTAAGTGAGTTCTGGGTGACTGTTACACAAAAAATAAAAACTTCGCTTGCTGAGCCTGTGGCTGAAAAAGAGATCGAATTGTTTGAAATCATGGAAATTGTGAATCCCTTTGTATAAAAATTGATCACATGAGTTCCGATTTAAACTGCCATGTCATCAACCGTTCATACAGCGGCGGGCTCCACCGCGAGATCAGATAGCCGATCCTGCCCACCAGGGTGAAGACCATCATAGATCGTTTTTGTTCAACCCCCTGTCTGATCCGGGCGGCCACAAACTCAGGGGCCTGCTGTTTGCCCAGACGGGTTTGGGGCCGGGTGGTGACCCGGCCGTCACCGCCCAGGGCCCGGGTCTGCAAATTGGTCTGGATAAACCCGGGGCAGATGATCATCACATGCACCTGTCTTGCGGCAAGCTCGCATCGCAGCGAGGTGAAAAAGCCGTGCAGGGCATGCTTGCTGGCCGCATATCCGCACCGTCCCAGAAGGGGCGCTACGCCGGCAATGGACTCATTAACCACAATCGTTCCTTTACGTGCCAACAGACTGGGCAGGGCCGCCTTGGTCATATGTACGGACCCGAAAAAATTCACCTCCATGACAGTCCTGACAACCGACACCTGTGTTTGCTCGAACAGACTGCGCTGGGTAATCCCGGCATTGTTGAACAGAACATCGATACCGCCGAATACCCGGCATGCAGAGTCCACTGCCTGCCGGCACGCCTCCTGGTCTGTGACATCGCAGGGCAGCCCCAGAATGCGCCACCTGTTGGCCTGAAACTCCGTTATAACCGCGTCAATCCCGTCGGCATTCATGTCCGCCACCACCACATTGGCCCCTGCCTGTGCAAACTCACGGGCCGTGGCAAGGCCGATGCCGGATGCACCGCCGGTGATCAGAACGGTTTTGTCTGCAAATGCCTGCCTTGTCATGGGGTCACCACACCGGGATCAGGCCGTAGCCGGCTGAAGAAAAAAGCGGTCAACAGCCCTGAGATGATATGCCAGATGCCCCACCAGGCCACCAGGATGGCCATACCGCCCAGGCCGTTGAAAAAATTAAAGACCAGGACCAGCCCCAGGGCCGAATTCTGTATGCCCACTTCCACACAGACCGCCCGGCAGTCCGCTTCTGGCAGCCTGAACAGGCGGCCGGACCAGTAGCCTATATTCAGTGCCAGTGCGTTATGCAGCAGAACGGCAACCATAACAATGCCCACATATGCCAGAAAATAATGCCAGTTGGCAGCCAGTGCACCGGCCACAATGAGAATGAAAAATACCAGGGAAAAGATTTTAAAGGGTTTGCGCACCCGGTCGGCAAGGGTCGGCATATATCTGCCCAGGCTCATGCCGATGATGGAGGGAATGCCCAGGATAATGAAAACCGTGATAAACACATCCACGGGATCCAGGCGGACCTGCTGCAGAATGGGAGCGGTATCCGGGTTCATCCGGCCCCAGAAAGAAATGTTCAGCGGGGTCATCACAATGGCTGCCATGGTGGATACCGCTGTCATGCTGATGGACACCGCTGTGCTGCCACGGGAAAGATAGGTCATGATGTTGGACAGATTTCCCCCCGGGCAGGCCGCCACCAGCATCATACCCAGTGCCACAGACGGAAACGGACGAAGGATCATGACCAGCAGAAACGTAAAGGCCGGTAAAAGGATAAACTGTGCGGCGAGTCCGATGACAGGCGCCTTCGGACTTGTCACAATCCGTTTAAAATCTGCAAGTTTCAAATCAAGTGCCACGCCGAGCATCATCAGGCCGATGGCCCCGTTGATCACAGCTAATCCGGATGGGTTGAAATTCAGTTGAACTTGGTCCAGGGTGACAGGATCCATATCTTCCCTCCTATATGCCCTTCCAGGGCACCTGAATGTGATTGGGTTATTCTCCTGCCGGCTCCTGGTGCATATCCTTAAAATGCATCAATCCCGGGGCAAACATATGGGCGCCCGGATCAACATCGCACTGGATCACCGCACAGATACCAGATGCCAGGGCCTGTTCAAGGGCTGTGCGCAAGGTTTGTGGGCTGTCTGCCCGTGCACCGAAGGCGCCCATGGAACGGGCAAGGTCATCCCAGGCAATCTCGCCCAGTTCGGTGTTGATCGTTGCTGTTTTATCCGGCCCGAGGGCGGTGGTGAACATCTCTTTGACCGGGTCCAGGGCCACCATCTGATTGATTTTGACCATGCCCCATTGTTTATCGTTCATCACCAGGAAAATGGGGGCAAGGTTGTTTCGCACAGCAGTTTCGATTTCCTGCATGTTGAACCCCATGGCCCCGTCGCCGATGATACAGTATACCTGATTCCCGGGCCGGGCAATACAGGCGGCAATGGCCTGGCCCACCCCGGCCCCCAGATGCCCCATGTGGGGGGTGCCCAGCTGAGAATTCGGCGTGAGAATGGGGGTGTAGAAGTTCCCCCACACCGCGCTGTTGCCGCCGTCAAACACCACCACGGCCTCATCATTGAAAAAATCCCGGCAGACGTACGGTACATGCCCTGAAACCATGCCGCCAGCCTCACTGTTCAGAATTTGATCCAGCCCGTCCCGGTCCTTTTTTATCTGGTCTGACAGTTCCGCGGTCTTTTTTCTGCGCTGGTCCAGATTCATGGCGGCCTGCAATGGTGCCATTTTTTCTAACAGTGCTTGTAAAAACAGTTTGGCATCACAGATGATGCCTAATTTGACGGGGCGGTTACGCCCGATGCGTGACTCGTCAATGTCGACCTGAATGAAATCCAGGTCTGCCAGTTTTCCCCAATAAGGTGCTTTGCCCCACCAGTCGGTTTCCCCCATATCCGATCCAATGCAGAGGCAGACATCGGCGGCATTCCGCACCGCTGTATTGGCATCAATATGTACCAGGGGCCACACCAGTGGATGGCGCTCATCCATCACGCCCCGGGCGGCCCAGGAGGTGGTTACCGGTGCGTGCAGCAGCTCTGCCGCCTGCTTTAGTTCCTGAAACGCCTGTGAATGAATGATCCCGGATCCTGCATGAATCATGGGAAATTGTGCTCTGGCCAGCATGTAGGCTGCCTGGTCCACCTGCTCTTCCAGGGGGGGGGCAGGTGCTGTGCGCCGGTATTGGGCCGGCGTTTGTATGGGAACGGCAGGGCCAAAGCCGTTTATCAAGTTTTCCGGTACATCCAGATGGACCACGCCCGGCCGCCCGTGATAGCATTCGCGCAAGGCCTGGCGCAGCAGTTCAGGAATTCGTTCGGCACAGGCGCAGGATGCCGACCATTTGGCCATGGCGGCAATGGATTCCACCTGGTTAAAGCACTGATATGCACCGCCCCGGTCCGGATGGGTGATACCGGTACGCCGGGAGCTTGTAATCAACAGGACCCGGTTGCCTTCCGTATTTTCCACAGCCACACCGGCCAGCATATTGGCCACCCCGGGGCCGTTACTGGCGATACAGACCCCCAATCTGCCGGTCAGACGGGCGTATGCACCGGCCATGTGTGCGGCCACAGATTCGTGGCGCGGGGTCACCATGTTCATGCCCTGTTCCACCATGTGGGCGAACAACTGCAGATAGGTCCCGTCAATAATGCCGAAAAAAGTGTCAACGCCTTCGGCTTTGAGCATTTTGGCGATGATTTGACCGCCTGTCATAGTATCTGTCATCAATCCTCCTCTGAATGTGGTTTGTTCCAGACAATGGTCTGGATGAGTTTTTCAATGCTGTATTGATAAATGTCACGATGGGGGGTATGTTCCAGGGCGGTGTGCTCCAGCTTTTTAAACTGGAGAAGGCCGTGGAGGGTACCCCAGAACATCACGGCAAATTTATCCGGTGCAGTTTCAAAAAAACAATGTCTGAGTACCCCTTCTGAAACAATTTCCCGAATGAGCCGGAGAATCCTGAACCCGGCCATATCGATCTGCTGCTTGCGGCCGGCCGTAAAAAATACTCTGGAAGCGGACAAAAAATAATTAATGATATCGTAATATTGAGGCTGTGTTTCAGCAAACGCATAAAATGCCATGGCAACCTGATACAGCTTTTTATCCGGTTCCATCGGTTTATCTGCCGCTGCACTGATCTGATCATACAGGATGGCCAAACCCTCTTCCTGAAGGGCCACAAAAATATCCTCTTTGTTTTTATAATGAAAATAAATGGTACCCACCCCAAGCTCGGCTGCCCTGGAGATCCGGCTGATGGAGATATGATCAATCCCGTGGGAAAACAGCAGCTCCCGGGCCGCATCCAGGATCTGACGGCGGCGCATCTGCTTTTCTTTTTGACGTCTTTCTTTAGAGCCCATCGAATATTTTTCTAAATTTTATTGCAATTCATTTTTAGAATATCGTTCTAAAATCTATATCTTTGCTTTCCGCCCGGTGTCAAGAAAAATGTGGATTCACGTTTGTCCCAAAAAAGATTATTTTCAGATAGGCATGGCAGTATGGAATAACGACAAGCACCGAAAAATTGGTGTGTTATCCATCACCTGGACTTTAGGGACAGGACCATCACCTTGCTCGGGAATGACCTGCGGCAGGTAGATCTTTTCTGGCAGCGTAGACCGCGTTTTCAGCCATGCCGCCGGTGAACGGGTTATTGAAACGGACGGTGTAGGCGTGAACTTCCGGGAATACGGTTTCCAATAGGGCTGTGAACGCTTTTTCCGGCGGATCATCGGACCACAGGGCGAACACCCCGCCCGGGGCCAGATGTCCGGCTAGTTCCGTTAGACCTTCAGGGGTATAAAACCGGGTGTTGGTCCGGTGCAGGACCCGGTTGGGGGTGTGGTCGATGTCCAGCAGAATGATGTCCTGTTTTTTTCCGGGAAATGCCGGATCAAATCCCTGGTCCACATCCCTGCTCCGGGCGAAAAAATCGTCATGGATCATCCGGCACCGGGGGTCAGTGCACAGCTGGTTTCCCAGGGGCACCAGATGTTTTTTGTGCCAGCTGATCACCGGTGCCAGATACTCCACCACCACCAGGGACCCTACCCGCGGGTCTGCCAGTGCCGCAGCAGCGGTATATCCCAGACCCAGGCCCCCCACCACCACTGCCAGTTGCGGTTTGAACACTATGTCCAGGCTGATCTCCGCCATTTTTGTCTCTGCCTCATGGAACAGGCTGGACATCAGGAAATGATCATCCAGCTTGATTTCGTAAATCTCTTGTCCTTTGAGCTGCAGCAGGCGCCGCCGTCTTAAACTCAACTCTCCCAAAGGGGTCTGCCTGCAATCCAGTTCTTCAAAAATAGCATTCATATTTCTCCGGCAAATCGGTTGTTGCCCCATTAACGCTCTGAAGGGTGAATGGTTTTCCTTGTCTATCCGGTGGCCAGGCCGCCGGGTGAGTGAGTTGGGCCAGGTGGATGATTTCGGTTTCAAGGCCTTTGTCCTCTGTCAGGGTCATGATGTGATGTAAAAAAGTATCCAGGTTCCCGGCTTTGACAGGGCTGACCGAAACTCCCACTATGCGTATGGCCATTCCTCCATGTTATAACCATGTCTCTGTTGATAAGACTGCCTGACAGGAAACATAACACAGCCGGCACAGGATGGGAAACCCCAATTGTATGCTGCCGGAAAAATGAACCCTTGATCTGATGCCATATCTGTTTTATTAAACAGCGTAAAGAAAAAACAAATAAAATGATACAGGAACCCCTATGACCGATCTTTTCGACAAGACACAGATAAACGGCATGACACTGGCCAACCGGTTTGTCCGGTCCGCTACCTGGGAGGGGATGGCTGCCGATGACGGCACTGTGACCCCCCGGCTGACAGAAACCGTTACCGAACTGGCCAAAGGCGGGGTGGGCCTGATTATCTCGGGGCATGCCTTTGTGGTGCCTGAAGGCCAGGCCGGCCCCAGGCAGATGGGTATATACAAAGATGACCTGATCCCCGGCCTGACATCCATGACCGAGGCTGTGCACCAGGCCGGTGGCACCATGGTGACCCAGCTGGCCCATGCCGGCACCTTTGCCGCAGAAACTCTGACCCGGACCCAGCCCCGGGCAGTGTCCGTGTTTGACGGGTTGGCCAAAACCCCCCGCCATGAATTGACCGTTGCGGATATCCAGGACCTGGTGTCCGCCTATGTCCGGGCTGCTGAGCGGGCAAAGGCGGCCGGGTTCGACGGGGTCCAGGTCCATGCGGCCCACGGCTACCTGTTCAGCCAGTTTCTGTCACCGGCCTTCAACCGGCGGCAGGATGCATACGGCGGGTCCATTGAAAACCGCAGCCGTGCCCTGTGTGAAACAGTGGCTGCGGTGCGGCAGGCAGTGGGGCCGGACTTTCCTGTGCTGGTGAAAATCAACTCCCGGGATGATGTGGAGGGCGGGCTGACCCTGGAAGATTGCGTTGAGACCGCCAGGTTCCTGGAAAATGCCGGTATTGATGCCATAGAGGTGTCCGGCGGGTTTCTCACCAGCAAAACATTGTCCCCCAGCCGGCTGGGCATCAACAGCCCGGAAAAGGAAGCGTACTTTTCGCAGGGGGCCGCCGCATGTAAACAGGCTTTGGACATTCCTGTCATCCTCGTGGGAGGGATCCGTTCCCTGGAAAAAGCTCGGGAACTGCTGACAGGCGGTGCTGTTGATTATTTCGGCCTGTGCCGTCCCCTGATCCGGGAACCCAACCTGATCAACCGCTGGCGCAGCGGGGATACCCGTTCGGCCCTGTGCAGTTCGGACAACCTGTGTTTCCGCCCGGCATTCAAGGGCGAGGGTATCTATTGCCTGACCGAAGAGCGGGAACGCGCTGAATAACAGCTATGCACCATGTGATGGCAGATCCGGCAAACCTTGCCGTGATGAGGGCTGGTGCTTTTCGTGTCTTTTAAGTCTTTTGTGGTATGATGGTCTGTTGATCCATCCAGCCCGGCACGTTGGTTATAGAGGAATTTTTATGCAGGTGGATCTGAACAAGCTGAAAACCTTCTACACCCTGGCAAAAGCCGGCAGCTACACCGGGTGTGCGGAACGGCTGTGCCTGACCCAGTCCGCCGTAAGCCACGCCATCAAAAAACTGGAGACAGACCTGGGGTTTGCCCTGGTGGACCGGGCCGGCCGAAAATTCCGCCTCACCCGGGAAGGGGAATTCCTCTTCCAGCGGTGTGCCGGTATTTTGGACCGGATCGACGATACCCTGGACGCGCTTGCCGCCGGCAGAGGGCACAGGATATCTGTTACCCTGGGTGCACCGGTGGAGTTCGGTTCATCCGTGCTTATAAAGGGAATGGCCCCTTTTTTAACCCGCCACCCCCACACCCATGTGGATTTTTTTCTGGACCCGTATCTGCTGGAGCCATTGCTGGCAGATGACCTGGATATCATTGTGGACTGCATTCCCCATGTGCATGAAAGCCTGGTGTGTGTGCCCCTGATGAGAGAAGAGTATGTGGTGATCGCCACCCCGTGGTATGTTGCAGACCGCATGATTCACACCATTGCCGACCTGTCCCGGTGCAGCCTGCTGTCTTTTGACAAAGACCTGCTCTGGTGGAAAAATTTCATCAATGCCCTGGCCGGCAAAGCGGATTTCGGGTGTGAATCCGTGATCCGGATTTCCAGTGTCCGGGGCATCATCAATGCAGCCCTTGCATCCATGGGGGTGGGGTTCGTTCCACGCTACACCGTGTTAAAAGAACTGGAGAGCGGTCAGCTTGTGGGGTTGTTTTCTGACACCGAAGTGCTCAACGACCAGATCAACATCTTTCTGAAAAAGCGCAATTTTGAAAAACCGCCTTTTCCGGATCTGATTCACCACATCCGGTCCCTGCGCCTGCACTAAGCTGGTTCAGCATGTCTGCCATTTTCCAGAGGGCGCATAAAGACCCGGTTGAACCTTTATCAGGGAATTCAGCGGATCGAGCGGTTTCCCGTGCCTTACGAGGCCCTGCGAGAGGCAGCACTGAATGCATTGGTACACCGGGATTATGCCGTGTCCGCGCCCATACAGATCCGGGTGTACGAGCATATACTGCGGACCAGAAAACTGTCCAGAAAATATTGGATATCCTCAAGAATGACCCGGAGATAAGCCGTGCCAAAATTGTAGAACAATTGGGAGACATCATAGAAAAATGATAATCACGTATCACCGGAGCAGGTCATTACGGGGTGCGCAGTGCCTCCACGGAAATAGTGACATCGACCACATCACCCACCACCCCCATGTTGAAAAATTTGCCGTCTCCCACGCCGAATGCCAGGCGGTCAAGGGAAAATGCCGTGTCAAATCCGGCAACAATCTGTTTTTTGTCAAAGGGGGACGGGGCGGTGCCGTGGAAAACAAACGGGATATTCATCTCTTTGGCCGTGTCTTTTATTGTCATGGTGCCGGAGACCTCATAGGCATTGCCCTGCTTGTGGGTGATTTTTGAAGAGATAAAGGTCATGACCGGGTATTTGTTTGCGGCAAAAAAGTCATCGGACCGCAGATGGGTATCCCGTTTGGCAATGGCGGTGTTGATGGTTTTGACCTGTACGGTGAAGTCAAATCTGCTTTTTTCCAGGTTTGCCGGGTCAAAATGGATGGTGCCGTCAAAGTCGGGAAAATATCCGAACACCGTGGAAAAAATATGCTTGATCCTGAACTGAATGGTGGAATGGTCGGCATCAATGGTCCATTCATTTCCCCGGGCCGGGGCCCAGGCGGTGATGGAAAGTATGAGTACCAGAAAACCGGTGATGGTAAAGCGTTTCATGATGACCTCCTTGATTGAATCTCCTTTTCAGTGTATCCGGATTGCCGGATGTAACAGCAGGAAAAAGGGTTGTTTATGTTGAAAAATAAGGCGGATTTCCGGAAAGTCTATACAGAGATCACTCCGCTGCAATTATCACCGGAGGACAGGTCGGACGTTTTATAGCATCTGTTTTTTTGTTGACTCCGGTACAATTCATGATATTATGGACAAAATGAAACTCCAAGTTTAGATTTGTCTATATTATGCTGGATCGGAAAATTGAAAACGAATTACACGTAACTGCCGGAGAATACCCTGTAATTACCATCATTGGTCCCCGCCAGTCAGGGAAGACCACTCTGGCCAAAAAGGTTTTTCCACATCACGCCTATGTCAATCTCGAAAATCCTGAGTTGCGCACGCTTGCCATGGAGGATCCAAAAACGTTTATGCTCAGATATCAGCCGCCGGTCATCTTTGATGAAATACAGAACGCACCGGAGCTGCTTTCCTGGATTCAGGTTTCTGTGGATGAAGCCCCTGAACTGACTGCAGGCTATATTCTGACCGGCAGCCACCAGCTGCGGTTGAGAGAAGCCATCACACAGTCTCTGGCAGGAAGAACCGCACTGCTGACCCTGTTGCCTTTTGCCCTGAATGAACTTTCGAAAAGTTACGTTCAAAACGAACGGGAAACATTGATCCACAATGGATTCATGCCCAGACTTCACGATAAAAACATCAGACCCCAGCGGTTTTACAGGGATTATTTTCAAACCTATGTTGAAAGAGATGTCCGAAAACTCATGGCCATTGAGAATCAGCAGGCGTTTGAACAGTTTCTGAAACTTCTGGCCGGCAGGATCGGAAATGAGGTCAATTACAGTTCCCTGGCAGGATTGGTGGGTATCAGTGCACCGCAGATCAAAAAATGGCTCAGTCTTCTGGAAGCGTCTTTCATTATTTTAAAACTGCCGCCGTTTTTTAAAAATTTTGGAAAGCGGCTGACCAAATCTCCCAAGATATATTTCGTCGAGGTGGGGCTGGCTTGTTATCTTCTGGGGATAGAAACCACGGCCCAACTGGAACGGGATCCCGCATTCGGCAACCTGTTTGAAAATATGGTGGTTGCCGAGGCTTATAAGGCCAGAGCAAATCAAGGCAGGGACCCAGGTCTCTATTTTTACCGTGACCGGTACCAGAATGAAGTGGACCTGCTTTATCCTTCCGGGACATCATTCATTCCCATTGAAATAAAAGCCTCCCGCACCTTCCGGGATGGATTTTTGAAAGGCATCCGCTATTTTCAAAAGATTTCAGGATCAGATCATCCCGGCATGCTTATTTATGACGGGGATCTTGAAATGGATAAACAGGTAGCAATGGTAAAAAATTTCCGCCATGTCCGGGAATGACAATTAGGTATTCCAGGGACAGGTCATTACGGGGTGTACAGCGCCTCCACGGAAATGGTGACATTGATCACATCACCTGGCATATGCATGTAAATAATCCCGGGGTAGTACCACTACCAACGATGCTTACGCTTATTGTGAGCAACAAACCGATTTGACAATAAGAGCCACAACAGGAGGTACCATCATGCTGCATCCGAATATGCCGTCATTGAATGACAGAGAAGGGGTATCGGTTCCTGAAGGGCTTCCGCTTGTCATTGATGCCCATGTCCATGTTTTTCCCGGCAGCATTTTTTCTGCGGTACGAAAATGGTTTGACCGGCATGGGTGGCAAATCCGGTACCGTATGGACACATCCAAAATATTTGATTTTCTGCTGTCACACGGCATCAGCCATATTGTCGCGCTGCAGTATGCCCACAAACCCGGAATTGCATCACAACTCAATGAATATATGTCTATTAAATGCAGGGAATATGACCGGCGGGTGACAGGTATGGCCACGGTGTTTCCCGGAGAAAAAAATGCGGAAACGATTTTACAGAAAGCATTCGATGCCGGTCTGGGCGGACTGAAGCTGCACGCCCATGTCCAGTGTTTTGACATGAATGCTGCCTATATGCATCCTTTGTATGAGTGCTGCCGGAAAAACAGCAGACCCGTGGTGATGCATGTGGGCAGGGAACCCAAAAGCGCCGCCTACCGATGCGACCCTTATGCACTGTGCAAAGCTGAAAAACTGGAAAAGGTATTACAAGATTTTCCAGATCTCCGGATATGTGTGCCCCATCTGGGATTCGATGAGACCAGGGCTTACCGGAAACTGATTGACACATACGATAATCTCTGGCTGGATACCACCATGGT
>JAABSB010000087.1 GCA_011390615.1 Desulfotignum sp.
GATATTGATATGTTTGAGCAGGTTCACCAGAAGCCTGGACGGCCCGATCTCGATGAAATGGGTCCTGCCCGATACATACACATGCTCCACAGACCGGATGAACTCCACCGGGGATACGATCTGCCTGGCCAGAAGGTCCTTGACCTCATTTTCTTTTTCCGGATAGGGCCGGGCCAGGGTGTTGGAAATGATCCTGCCGAACCGGGTGGTGTTGAAACTTATGGTATCCAGAAAGGTGCGCAGCTCATCTGCTGCTTCCTGGAGCAAAGGGGTGTGAAATGCACCGGTAAGGTTGAGTTTTTTAAAGGACACCTCCTGCTGGGACAAATAGGCGCAGAACTTGTCGATATCCTCGGCTTTCCCGGATACCGCGGTCTGCTTTTCACTGTTTTTGTTGGTGATGTAAATGTTGGAAATAAAGGATTTGCGCAGCAACGCTTCGGTCTGTTTTTCGTTTTTAAACACCACCATGATTTTTCCCGGCTGTTTTACCGTGCTTTCATACATGAGGTCAGCGCGTTTTATGATCAGGCGCATGGCATCTTCAAACCCGAGCATGCCTGAACAGAACAATGCGGTGTATTCCCCCACGGAATGGCCGATGAAATAATCGGGGGAAAACCCTTCCACCCCCAGGCGGGAACAGATGGCAGCAGATGAAAGAAATACGGCCGGCTGGGTATTCTGGGTGGAGTTCAGGGCATCGTCATCCCCGAACATGAGGTCCAGAAGCGAATACCCCCGGATCGTAAAAAAAATATCATCTCCCTTGTCCAGCACCGTCCGGATATGGGAGTCGGCATCATACAGGGCCTTCATCATGCCCGGCCGCTGGGCGCCCTGACCGGAAAGCAGGGCCACCATGCGCAGTTTTTTCCCGCCCGGATCGCCGGAATAGGCAGTATCGGTCACCACCAGGTCATCGCCGGACACCTGTTTATATTGGGCTTCGATCACCGGTTCTTCCTCTGCCTGCACACTGTGCTCCAGAACATGTGGCAGGGTGCCCATGATCAAATGGGCGTGGTTGCCGCCGATGCCGTTGACATTGGCGGCAAACCGCAAAGGCTGCCCCGGTTTTCTGTCAACGGGTTTTTGGGCAGGCTGCAGCACCGTGCTGTCCTTGAGGGTGGAATGGGACGGATCATAGTTGAAGTCCGGCAGGATCTTTCCTTTTGCATTCATGAGCATCATCTTGGCCAGGGCCACGGCCGGGTTGGCTGCCTTGAAATATCCGAACTGGGGCTTGATGTTGCCGCAAAGCATGGTATGGGAAAAACTGGCCTGGGTTACCTGCTGCTCGATCATGTCCCCGAACACATTGGAAAAGGCAAACAGATCCAGATGCCGGATCTCTGATTTCAAAATACCCGATCTTTTGTATGCCTCATTGATCACCGATTTAAAGGTATGCTCTGACGGGGCCAGCAGGTGGTCAGGCACAGATGAGCGCACCGTGCACTCATTGATTTCTCCCAGGATGTCCATGCCTGCTTCCCTGGCTTTTTTCAACGTGGTGAGCACATGGATGGCAGCCCCTTCTCCCATCACATATCCTTCGGCCCGGCTGTCAAAGAAGTAGCCGTCTGTACTTGACAAAAGACCCAGGCGCTTGAAAGCCATGAGAACGGCAGGATACAGGTTGCAGTCCACACCGCCTGCCAGAACAAAATCCAAGTCTTTGTGCTTCAGGGATCTTGCCGCGTTTCTGACGGCAATGGTGGCGGATGCGCAGGAGGCGTCGATCACGTAATTGGCACCATTGAGACCGAAGTGGTTGGCAATTCTGCCGGAAATGATGTTGGACAACAACCCTGGCGTGGTGTCTTCATTGTTTTCCGGAATGGTTTTTCTAATGGCGGCCACAAGATCGTCTGCCACGGCCTGGGTGACGGCTTTGTCCACCCCCTCACAGGCAGTGATGGCATCGGCAATGAACTGCTTTCTCACCCGGATGATATTTTTGCTCTGGCGCTCGCCGGCAATGGTGCCCAGGATCACCCCGGTGCGGGCCGGGCCCCCGTCCACCGACAAAAGCCCGGATGAGGACAGGGCCTCATCAGCCGCCTCCAGCCCGAAGATCTGGGCCCGCTCAATGGATTTGACCATGGTGGGGGGCATCCGGTATTTGAGGTTGTTGAAAGTGTAATCAGTAACGATCCCGGCCTTGACCTTTGGCAGATGAAAAATGGAGTTTTTGGGAAAAGCGGCATAGGCATCATTGTCAAAATGGTCTTCCCCCAGATGGGATAGCTGTTTTTCACCGGATTGCAATTTTTCCCAGAACTGTTTTGTGTTCTTTGCCCCGGGCAGAAACACGCCAAGACCTGCCACCACGATGCGGTCATCATTGAAGTCATAGGCGGTGTCGGTAAAGATATCCCGGGCAAGGGGATGGTATTCAGGGGTCATCTGCGCCACCACCATATGGTAGTTGATGCCGCCGAATCCATAGGAGGACACTGCAGCCCTCCGGGGGGCGTTTTCCGGGCCTTTCCATTCGACCTGATCCTTGATAATAAACAAAGAAGAGTCTGCCAGGTCATGGTTTTTCGACAAGGTTTCAAACCGGCCGTTGGGGGGCAGTATTCCGTTGTTCACTGCCAGGAGGGCCTTTAAAAGACCGGCTGCCCCGGCCGCCCCCAGCAGGTGCCCGATCTGGGACTTGATGGAGGAAATACCGGCATGGCTGTCTTTGTACCAGGTGTTCAGGGTTTCCAGTTCCGCCGCATCTCCGATGGTGGTGGAGGTGCCGTGGGCTTCAATGAACCCGATATCCTCAGGCGTGATCTCCGGCCGGGTGTGCGCGTAACAGCGCTGGACGCTGAGCACCTGGCCCCTGGGATTGGGGGCGGCAATGGCCTTGCCCCGGCCGTCGGAAGATGCCCCGATACCGTTGATGACACCGAATATCCTGTTCTTGTCCCTGATGGCATCTTTCATGCGCTTGAGCACAAATACCACCGATCCTTCCCCCAGGACAAACCCGTCAGCCCGCTGGTCAAAAGGATAGGAGCCTTTTGCCGACAGGGTGCCCATCTTGGCGAACCCGATAAAGGATTCCGGTGCCAGGTGGGTGTTCACACCGCCCACGATCACCTGGTCATGCTCTCCGGACAAAAGTTCTCCCACAGCTGCTTCCACAGCGGTCACAGAGGAGGCACAGGCTGCATCCACAATATAATTGGCCCCCCGGACACCCAGGTGCCTGGCAATGCGGGAGGCTTCAATGTTGAGCAGAATGCCGTGGACCGGGTCATACCCTGTGTGTTCTCCTTCCAGGCCCTGCTGCAGGCTCTGGCGGATGGCTTGTTTGTCCGCTTCAGACAGGCCAGCATAGGCCGGGGTTTTTTCCATCATGGACACCAGCTGGGGAAACCAGTATTTGAGCTGCAGGGTGTTGCCCAGTTCATTGGACAGGCAGGTGGCGATCACCACAGCGGTTTTCTGCGGGTCTTCACAGACCAGTTTGTCATTTTCATCCAGCAGGCCCGCACTTTCCACCGCCTTGTAGGCGGTTTCAAGCACCATCTGCTGGCTGCGGGACAACCGTTTTGCCTTGTCCGGGGCATATCCGAACCGTTCAAAATCAAATGAAAAATGGTCCACAAATCCGGCCAGGGTGGTGTAGGTTTTGTCTTCTGCATCCCGGTCCGGGCTGTAATACAATTTTTGGTCAAACCGGTCATCCGGCATCTCTTTTATGGAATAGCGTTTGTCCAGGATGTTTTCCCACAGCTGATCAGGTGTATCAGCATCAGGCAGGGTGCAGCCGATGCCCACCACGGCAATTTCATCATTGATCTTGTTTTTTCTGCCTGAAAATATCTCCAGCTGGTTTACATGGTGAAACAACCGGGATTTGGCTGTAAAATAGGTGTCATGGATCTCTTTTATGGTGATGCTGTCTGTAAAAAACGCCAGGCTGTCTCCCACCAGAAAATTGCCTTTTTCCCGGTGGTCTTCATCCTTGAACCAGGTATAATGTTCTTTTCCCGGCCGTTTGAAATCAGGTAAAAATCCCTTGGCACCGATGAGCAGGGACCCGATATTTTTCTTTTCAAAGGCACGCTTGCGCTCATCCAGACTGACATTTTCCCGGATCATGGTGTCTTCGAGTTCCTTCATCATTTTGGCAAACCGTGTGGGGGCGGTGCGGGAAGCCAGTCCCAAGCTCTTGCCGATGACTACGGTTTCATTTTTTTCAACGATGATATCCTGGTATTGCTTTGTAACACTTTTTGTGTCCACAATCTCTTTGGAAAACAGATATGCTGTTCCCACCTGGAGCCCGATGCAGGCCCCTTTTGCCGCCAGAAACGCGGTCATGCCGGAAATGAAAAAAGAAGCAAAACAGGTGGAGATCCCGCCGGCAAACACCAGAGACAGTTTGGACAGATCCTGATTTTTTGCCACCAGTCTTTCAATGGCTGCTTCCCAGAGCACCAGAGAGGACAAAAATCCCACATGGCCGCCTGCTTCTCCCCCTTCAAAAATAAACCGGACACACCCGCTTTTTATGGCATTTTCCATCATGGAAACAGACGGGGTGTGCAGATAGGTTTTGGTGCCTGCCGCCTCAAGGTCCCGCACCTGGGAGGGGATACCGCCGGCAAACAGGGCATAGGGAATGTTGTATTTCTTGACCATGTCCAGGTGTTTGTGCACCATGGGGTTGAAGGCTTCTATTCCGACAAGACCGGCCCCGCAGTTGGGCACTTTTTCTTTTCCCCGTGACAGCATCTCATCTGCCAGAGAGGCCGGCAGAGATCCCACCGCAAAAAAGGGCAATGCCCCTGCTTCCAGGACCTTTGCAGCAAAATCCGGGTTGTCTGAGATATTGGCCATGGGGCCCTGGATCAGGGGCAGGCGCGTGTTCTGATTTCTGGCAAAAGGAGAATTTTCCGTCACCGGATCAAACTGGTCCACATAATCCAGATTTTTACCGATACCGGTAAAAAAATGCTGAATCATATCAGATAATGTATGGGATGTTTTGGCAAAATTTCTGGCAAACAGCCCATCCTGGCCCATGTAGAAAAGCGATTGCACAAACGGCGCATCCTTGCTGTCAATGGCAGTGATCTCCTGGGCTATGCGCGCATACAGTTTTTCTTCGCCGTCTTTGTGCGCACCAAAATCCACGGCCTGCTGTTTAAGCTCTTTGACAATTTTGGTTCCCAGCTTGGCAAACACCCGGAACACCTGTTTGTCCTGGATGCTTATTTCCGTGGAATCCCCTTCTTCCACCATGGCCAGCAGGTTTTTAAAGGCCGGGGAGACCGGTGCTTCATCTGCCAGCAGCACCTGGGTATCCATGACAAAACCAGCTGCACCTGCCGCCAGCATGCCGGCACCCGTGTACCGGCCGACTCCGCCATGGATGAACACCGGACGGTCCTGATTTTTCAGATACCACTGCATGAGAATAAAAGAAGAGTATTTTGATACCTGACCGGCGGCTTCATTGCCTTTAAGGACCAGGGCGTGGGGGTCGGCTGCGGCAATGGTGTCCACAAGGCCGATATCTCTGATTTCCAGGAGCAGCTTTGTCTCCCCCAGGTCTGTCTTTCTGGGCAAAGGATCTGTTTTTGAAACCGGTACAACTACAAGATCCAGGTTGGAAAACGCTTTTTCCTCCAGATCTTCCAGCAAAAGGGAATCAGGTGTTGAAAGGCGCAGACCGAAACTAATATTTTCTTTGGCCAGCTGTGCCGTTTTTTCGAAAATATCATCCCTGTTCAAAAATTCGGTGTCAAACACAGGCAGGGCACCGGCTGCATAAATAGCGGTAAAATATGGAATATCAAATACCTTGACCGGGGTATAAATCATCAAAGGCAGTCTTGCGTGCAATACTCTTGTTATCATGGTGTATCTCCCTTTTGGCATCCTGATTTTCGCGGGATACTTTTTTTGCATACGTGAATCTGAAATACAATATCAAGAATCATGCCACAAGACATGAAAACAACAACAGTCTGAATTTTAAAGGATTTTTAATCCTGACCCTGACAAATTCCCGGAGGATACTGTTTTTTTATTGCATTTTGTGAACATTGCCTGTACAAAAATCCCCATCATTATCCATGGAGCTGGTTATGAAAAAAGCGGTATTGACACAAAAAGAGCGCCAGTTTTTTAAAACCGTTTATAATGCTGCCTTTGCCAACCCTTTCAGTGATTTGCGGGAGCGCCTGGACCAGAAAATTGCAGGGTTGTTCCCGTCAGCGGCCCGCAGGGAAAGCAAGGATATGTGTGTTCTGGAAGTGGACCGGCAGCTACAGAAACTGGAACGTCAGGACAGGGGAAACATCAACCAGTATGGAGGAGAGGACCGGGAAATACTGCGGGTAGTGTATCTGTTTGATATTTTTCATAAATTCCGGGACCATTTTGACCAGTTGATTCAGGACCAGATAGCTGCCGGAAGTGATCATGTGCCGGTGAGATTCGTGGATGATGCCAGAGAGATGATGGTGGGAAAAGGCTTTTCTTTGGCCACATTCTACCATTATTTTGCCCTGTCTTTTCAGCTGCGCCGTGCCTTTTACTTTATTTCCAAAACCCTGGTGGGCAGCAGCCTGTGCATGAAAAAACTCAAAAAACATCTCTGGTACAATGTGTTTACCTATAACATTGAACTGTATGACCAGCACCTGTGGAATAAAATGGAGGATTTTTCCACCCTTTTGCTAGGGGAAACCGGTACAGGAAAAGGAACTGCAGCCAAGGCCATCGGCATGAGCGGGTTTATTCCCTTTGACGAAAAGCGCGGGTGTTTTTCTGAAAGTTTCACCCGGACCTTTTCCTCTCTGAACCTGTCCCAGTATCCGGAAACCCTGCTGGAATCGGAACTGTTCGGCCACACCAAAGGGGCGTTCACAGGGGCGGTGGAAGATTACCAGGGCGTGCTGGACCGGTGCAGTCCCCACGGGGCTATCCTGCTGGATGAAATCGGGGAAATCCCCGGCCATGTGCAGGTCAAACTGCTGCGGGTCCTCCAGGAAAGAACATTCACACCGGTAGGGGCCCATGCGTCATCCCGTTTCAACGGCCGGGTCATTGCCGCAACCAACCGCCCAAAGCAGGAAATTATCGATGGCAACATCTTCAGAGAAGACTTCTACTACCGCCTGTGCTCGGATATTATCGAAGTCCCGCCGCTGCGGACCAGGATTCAGCAGCATCCTTTGGAACTGGATGACCTGCTGGATTTCACCATTCTGCGCATGACCGGTATCCACGCAACAAAAATTGTTTCCAAAGTCAAAAGGATTATTGACCGCCGCCTGGGAACCCATTACACCTGGCCGGGAAATGTCAGAGAACTGGAGCAGTGTGTCAGAAGTGTGCTGCTCAGGCGGGACTACCTGGGCAAACAGGAACAGGAAGACCCCTCTCTTACCCATTATCTGTGCCAGGGTATCCAGTCGCAAAATCTGCCGGTTACAGATCTTTTGTCTGGATACTGCACCCTTTTGTACGACAATCTCGGCACCTATGAAAAAGTGGCCCAAAAAACCGGACTGGACAGAAGAACGGTTAAAAAGCATATCATGAACCACAAAAAGGCCTGAGGAGATCCATGCTTTCTTTTCTTCCCCCTCCCCTTAAAGGGGCATTGTCATTTATGATATATCTCATAAACACCATTGTCCTCACTGTACCGCTGATCCTGTTATCCCTGTTCAAATTTGTCCTTCCCTTTCACCCTGTTAAGGTGGTCCTGGACAGGATGCTCATGGCCATTGCAGGCCTGTGGATACACATCAATTCTGTGACGACTGATCTGTTCTGCCGTATTGACTGGGATATCCGGGGACTTTCACAGCTCAAACCTGCAGAATGGTATCTGGTACTTTCCAACCACCAGTCCTGGGTGGATATTCTGGTGCTTCAGAAAACGCTGCACAAAAAAATTCCCATGCTCAAATTTTTTTTAAAAAAGGAATTGATCTGGGTGCCGTTTCTGGGACTTGCCTGGTGGGCCCTGGATTTTCCATTCATGAAGCGGTATTCCAAAGACTTTCTTGCAAAATATCCCCACCTCAGGGGCAGGGATCTTGAAAGCACAAAAAAAGCCTGTGAAAAATTCAGGCACATCCCGGTTTCCATCATGAATTTTGTGGAAGGGACACGATATACCCCCCAAAAAGCACAAACATCATCCTTTGCCCACCTGCTTACCCCCAAAGCCGGCGGCATTGCCTTTGTTTTAGGGTCCATGGCTGAGCATGTGAACAAAATCATCGATGTCACCATTGTCTACCCTGACAGAATCCCCAGTTTCTGGACATTTATATCCGGCAAAACACAAAGAATTATCGTTGATTTTCAAGTATTTGAGGTGGAATGGCAGCTGCAGGGGGATTATTTTAACGACCCAGATTTCAGGGACAGGTTCTGCCGATGGCTGAACCAGCTCTGGCAGGAAAAAGACAATAGGATAAAACAGCTGCTGTCCTGAACCCCTGGTGTTTTAGAGGTTTGTCACCTGCAGTTCATAGATCTGATGGGATTCATCACTGCCTGCCTTCAGGACTTCCGTGATTTTTGCACGGCTGACCATGTCCTTGACCACCATTTCGCTTTGCTTTCCCTTAATCATGGTACCGGGCTGGATGCTGCCATCCACCCTGACAACAGGATTTCCCGGATTTTCCACTGACCATCTGGCCAGGTTCTTTTTCTCCTCAAGCAGATCCGTCAGCCCGGTATTGAGGGTTTTCAGCTGGTGCGCAATACCTTCTATGGATGCTTCAATGGATTCAGATTTTTCAAAGCTCCGGTCCAGCTCTTTTTCTGCATTTTGTGCATTGGTTTCAAACTGGGCAATCTGCTGCCGAAGATCAGCAATGGCCTCTTTTTGGTCCGGCTGCGACTGCAGCTCTTTGATTTCCTGATGCAGCCTGTCCTTGTCCAGCTGGGACCGGTCCTGGGTATGGGCCAGCTTTGTGATATGTTTCTGGAGTTGTGCATTCTGTTCTTCTAACTGTGCCTGTTTTTCTTCCTGGGCCGCAATTTTGTCCTTGATTTCCTTGATCTTTGCCTGGATGTTTGCGGTTTCCTTTTCAAAAAACGCGTCATGCCCCACACGCACCATACAGGGGCTGGCAGTCTGTGTTCCGATATTTCTGGCCGTCATTCCCATTTTGGCGTTTATCTCTGAGGAAATGAGCTTGCCGCTTTCAATGATGCAGGAACCGGAACATGCAATGGTGGAATCAACAATCTCTTTGGCGATATGAATATTTCCCATGCAGATGATCTCAGATTTATGAACAAATTTGGCTGTAACATCCCCCCTGGCATAAATTGTGGCCTCGTTGATCCCGCCCTTGACAAGAATATTGCCCTCTGCGGTCACAACGCCCCCATCCAGTTCCACGCATGTGACATCATTGCCTTTGACCTCAAAACCCGCCTTGATACACCCGTTCACATTCACATTGCCGTCAAATTCGATATGGCCGGTTTCATAATCCACATCCCCTTCTGTGGCATATTCCTCATGGACAAATATCACCCCTGACAAGGCAAACTTGGGAAATCCGGTGACATCAGCCAAAACCTTGAGACCGTCTTCGGACAATTTGGCCCCTTTGCCGAAGCGCAAAGGAATATCATTGCCAGCCAAGGCGTCTATCTCATTGCCGAAAATGTTGTGTCCCTGCCGGGAGTCCACCATGGGGGTTTTTTCAGCCAGAACGGTTCCAACCTGGACATGGGGAACACTGCCCCGCTGCTTGAAATCAATATTCCCGTCAGCATCCAGACCGCCGGCCCCAAGATAATCGATATTAAAAAAAAATTCTACTTTGGCATCTTTCCCCTGAATGGGCCGGATGCCTTTGGCCACCCGGAAAGCCTTGGTTTTGAATCCGCTGGACTGGATAAACCCATGCATCATTTCATCAGATACGATGCCTGCCACAATACCTTTTTCAGCTAAAGCATCCCTGATTTCTGAAGCGGTGATGTCTGGATTGAATTCACTGGTTTTTGTCAAAAATGCCCCCATATAATCCCCTGACAGCTGCAGCCGGATGCCGTTGGCGATAATTTCAGGTTCCAGCATGTCAGGGGGGGCCTTTTTTTGGACAGCAGATTTTTCCGGCTCCTGCTCAAGTCCGGCCTGATCCGTTGCAGCTGCTTCCGGCCCTGCCGGATCTGATGCGATCGTGCCTGAACCTGGTTTGGGTTGCGCAGGTTTGTGTCTGCGCTTTTGTATTTTCAGAATTGCGTCCCGCTGACGTTCGGTCATCATGCACGATTCCACGAGCATGTCACCTATAAGGCGCGGCTTGATGCCGTTTTTTATATCAGTTTTCTGCTCTTCTAAAACCAGCTGCAAAACACTTTTATTGATAATCCCTTTTTGCACAGCTATGGCACCAAAATGAAATTCTTTTTTCCGTATGTCAAGTGCCCTGGCGGCCATGGACAGGCGCTGGATATTCTGTGCTGAAATCAGTTCTCTGGAAAGCAGGAATTCCTTCAGGCAGGCTGCCGTATCTGTGGATTCTTTACATGCTGCCAGTGCTTTTTCAAGCTCCGCCTGGGTGATCAACTGGTTTTTTACAGCCAAAAGCCCGATAATAGGAATATCGACAGTTTGATCAGAGGAATTTGCCATACCATTTCTCCTTAGTTTCAGGTCATCGCTGCCAGTATGCCGGTCAAAAGAAAAGAGGATTCAATCAAAAATTCAACCTGGTTCCCGGACATCTGCTTTTTTTTTTCAAAGGAATAGATCAGCAAAAGCATAAAAACAGGTACCAGTGCGAGCAGGGCTGCACTGGAAAACGGTATGCCCGTAAGCCAGCCCCCTCCCAGCAGAACAACAGCAGCCAAGAGAATATACCGGATCAAAACAAAACTTTTTTTCTCCCCCAGAAGAATGGGAAGGGTTTCCCTGCCTGCTATGCGGTCTCCCTGGATGGCCAGGATATCAAAAAAGGCTGTACGGGCAAATACCAGACCTGCGGCAAAAAAAAATGCTGCTGCCATCCATGCCATGGGGCTGTTGTTATCCACAGAGGGCAGGATACTGGTGACAATTCCCCAGGCCATGGTAATGAGGATGGTTTTGGAGCCTGGAATATCCTTTATCCGCCTGATGCGTTTTCTAGAGATCCCCGCAGGAATGATCTTCAGGTTATATGCCAGCCCCAGCAGGCTCATGACCAGAAGGATAAAAAACGATGTCACCCCGGTGGTAAAGGCAAGTAACAGCCCTGCTGTGCCTGAACCCAGGGCCAGTGCTGCCATGGATATGCGATGTTTTTTGTAAAATGCGGCCCGGTCCGGTCGGTTGTAAGTATCTGATTTAATAGCAAAAATATTATTAAGTACCTGCATAGACAATACATAGAGCATGGCAATGGCTGCGTGAACCAGGGTGTGGGGCAGTTTTTGCAGCACAGAGCAGGCATAGGTGAGGCTTCCTGCCCCCAATGCCAGCAGCAGGTTGGTTTTCAATAAAAAATCCTGGACCCTGGCCAGACCGCCTGCCAGGGGGCGCTGGTGCTGGAGATGCCGGGCAACCCGGGCACAGGTGTCTGTGATAATCCAGTTGGGGGTGGATGCACCGGCTGTAATGGCAATGGATGGGGTGTCTGCCAAGGTATGAAAATCGATTTCAGACACATCTTCAATATGGGTGGTCCGGGCATGGGTCTGTGCTGCCACCTGGGCCAGGCGTTTTGTATTACCGCTCTGCCTGCCCCCCACCACAATCACGGCATCATGGGTTGCCGCAAGCTGCCTTACCTCGTGCTGCCGCCTTTCCGTTGACCCGCAGATGGTATCAAACAACTTGTAATGGGGCCTGTTTTCTGAACACCAGGCCTTTATCTCCTCATAAAACGCGGTATTCTGGGTGGTCTGGGCCACCACCACAGCGCTTTCAAACTCCGGCAAAGACTGCAGCTGGGCCATGGTGGTGACTGTGTGGCCATTGCCGCCGGCATATCCCAGAAGACCGACCACCTCGGGATGGTTTTTATCCCCGATGATAATAGTGGCATAGCCGTTCTTTGCATACCTGTTGATAATGACCTGAACCCGAACCACCCTGGGGCAGGTGGCATTGATCACCGTGAAACCGGCCTGTTTTAAAGCATTTTCATCCTCCGGCGGCACCCCGTGGGCCCGTATCAGGACAATGCCCTCCCCTTTTTCAGGAATGGCATCCATACGGAAAATCCCTCTGGTTTCCAGCATCTCCAGCACCTGGGGATTGTGAATCAAAGGTCCATATGTGAAAATGGGTGCGGAGGAACGGTTGGCTGCATCCAGTACCATGTCCACGGCCCGCCTGACCCCCATGCAAAAGCCTGCGGTTTTTGCTATGGTGATTCTCATAAACCGGTCATTCTCATGAAAGATTGCTCAACAGATCCACCAGGCGAGTAAATTCGGTTTGGGAAGTAAAGTTGATCTCAATACGGCCTTTTTCACCATTTTTGCGTATTTTCACCGGAGACTGAATCTGGTGGGAAATCCGGCTGGATGTGTTCTCCAAAAATGCCAGCTCATGGTCTGACAGTTTCCGGGCCGGTTTTACGGCAGTCTGCCTAGCCTGATTCACCAGCTGTTCGGTTTTTCTGACAGACAGTTTGCGGCTGACCACCTGGTCAAACAATGCCAGCTGATTTTCTTTTGATCCACCGCCTAAGAGGGCCCGGGCATGGCCCATGGAAATTTCATCAGCCAGCAGGCTGTGTTTTATTCTGTCGGGCAGACCCCGGAGCCGAAGCAGATTGGCAATGGTGGAACGGTTTTTACCAATTTTCCGGGCCACTTTTTCCTGGGTATATCCAAATTCATCAATAAGCCGGAAATAGGCATCCGCTTCTTCCAGCACATTCAGGTTGGCCCGCTGGATATTTTCAATAATAGAGACTTCCAGGACCTGTTCATCGGTCAAATCCTTTACCACCACCGGCACATGGGTCTGACTGGCCTCTCTGGCCGCCCGGAGGCGCCGCTCCCCGGCAACCAGCTCAAAACCGCCATCCACATGCCGCACCAGCAAAGGCTGCAGCACCCCCTGCTGGGCAATGGAATCCCGCAGCCGGACCAGCTCCTCTTCTTTGAAAACCGTGCGGGGCTGATACCGGTTGGGTGCAATATCCCCCACCGGGCACATGAAAAAATCAGCCCTGGCTTCGGGCGTGTCCATGTCCAGGTCAGGAATGAGTGCGGAAATTCCCCTGCCCAGACCGGTATGCTTCTTTTTTTTATTCATCATCGTTTCAGCAGCTCCCTGGCAAATGCCATATAACTTTTAGCTCCCTGTGACTGCTTATCGTACAACACAACCGGCAGACCGTAACTGGGGGCTTCCCCCAGTTTTACATTCCGGGGTATTTTGGTTTTGAACACCAGGTCCTTGAAATATTGTCTGGCATCTTCCACCACGTTCTGGGCCAGGTTGGTGCGCCGATCAAACATGGTCAAAAGG
>JAABSB010000088.1 GCA_011390615.1 Desulfotignum sp.
AATCCCCTCCCTGGATGCGGCCACAGAAGACAGATCCGATGTCTGTGCAAATCCATGGACGTTCAGATCAATGCCGGTTTTCTGTGCCAGCATCAGGGCATCCTTGTTGGGGGAAAGGCCGATGGACAATACCACCATGTCAAAGATCTCTTCTGCCAGGTTCCCGGCTTCCGTGGCATACACCAGCCGGTACCGGTCCCCTGGTTCCGGAAACACCGAATGGATGCGGGATCTCACATACCGTACCCCGGAGTCGTCTTCAGCCCGCATCTGGTATTTGTCAAACTCCTTGCCATGGGTGCGCATGTCCATAAAGAAGATGGCGCAGTCCAGGTCATAATCTGCATGCTCTTTTGCGATCACCGCCTGCTTGGAGGCATACATGCAGCACACTCCGGAGCAGTAGGCATTGTCCCCTTTGTTGATGTCTCTTGAGCCCACGCACTGGAGCCAGGCGATTTTTTTGGGCTCTTTTTTATCCGACGGCCGTACCAGATGGCCGGCAAATGGGCCTGAGGCAGACAGGATCCGTTCAAATTCCAAAGAGGTCATGACATTGGGGCTGTGGCCGTAACAGTAGGTAACCATCTCTTTGGGTTCAAAGGGACTGAACCCCGGTGCCATGATGATGGCGCCCACCTGCACGGTGCGGATTCTGGGCACCATAAAATGGTCCACCGCATTGGCCAGACAGGCATCCACACACTGCATGCACTCGGAACAGTACCCGCAGTTCAGGCATCTTGCCGCTTCTTTCTGCCCGTCCTCTACTGCATATCCCAGCTCCACTTCATCAAAACTGCCTGCCCGTTTGTCCAGGGCCAGTTCCGGCATTTTGTACCGATTTTCTTTTGGCATGTCCGGGTCCACCGGCAGATATACAGGTTCTTCGGTCACCGGTACATCCCTTCCCGCAGCCATGTCTTTGCCGGTGAGATACCGGAAGATGGATTCCGCCGCCTCCATGCCCGCTGCCACCGCACCGATGGCAACCCCGGGTCCTGTCTGCAGATCCCCGCCGGCAAACACGCCGGGTTTGTCCGTTGCCAGGGTGACCGGGTCCACCTCGGTGGTGTTCCACCGGGAGATCTTCACATCTGCCAGGTCCTCCAGCACGGAAATGTCGGGCTGCTGGCCGATGGCACAGATGAGCTGGTCGATATGAAGATCATATTCACTGCCCGGCAAAGGCACGGGCCGGCGCCGGCCCGAAGAATCGGGTTCTCCCAGTTCCATTTTGATGACACGCAGACCCGCCACTTTTCCCTCTTTTTCCAGGACCTTCTGGGGAGCGGCAAGGTAGGTGATGGCAACCCCTTCCGCTTCTGCAGCACAGATCTCCTCTTCCCAGGCAGGCATCTCCTTTCTGGTCCGGCGATAGATTATGGTGGCCTTGTCCGCACCCATGCGGACAGCAGACCTGGCCACGTCAATGGCCACATTGCCGCCGCCGATAATGCCGACATTTTTACCTACGTCTGTTTTGCCGGTGAGGTTCAGCTCCCGCAAAAAATCCACACCCTGCCGCACGCCGGGAAGGTCTTCGCCGGGAATGCCCAGATCAATGCCCTTGTGGGCACCCAGGGCCAGGAACACGGCATCAAACCCGTCGGCCAGCAGGCTGTCCACGGAAAAATCTTCTCCCAGCCTGGTGCTGCATTTTATTTCCACCCCCAGATTGGTTACCACTGCAATGTCTTTGTCCAGCACATCCGGGGGCAGGCGGTGATCCGGGATGCCCACCCGGAGCATGCCGCCGGGTTTGGGCAACGCCTCGAAAATCACGGCATCCACCCCTTTTTTTGCCAAATGGTATGCTGCTGACAGCCCTGCCGGTCCTGATCCCACAATGGCTGCTTTTTTATTGATTTTCGGATCACAGGGAATCTCAATTTCTCTGGGATCAAAACTGTCTGCTGCCAGGCGTTTAAGATCCCTTATGGCCACGGGGGAATCCACCTGGCACCTGCGGCAGGCATCCTCACATTCATGGGGGCAGATCCGGCCCAGCGTTCCGGGCAGGGGCAGCTGCGCCATGATGATCTCCAGGCTTTCCTTGAATTTGCCCTGCTTGACCATCTGCACATATCCCTGGACATTGAGCCCGGCCGGACAGGTGAGGCGGCAGGGGGCTTTGTCTGCTTTTTCAATGGCCCAGGCAGAGGGCATGGCCTGGGGATAGAGTTTGAAGGCGGCCTTTCGTTCTCCCAGGTCCTCATCAAACCGGTTGGGCAGGTCCACCGGGCACACCTTGGCGCATTCCCCGCAGGAGGTGCATTTTTCCATGTCAATGTACCGGGGTTTTTCCTTTAAGGTCACGGTGAAGTTGCCGGCCTCTCCCTCCACAGCGGTAATATCGCTCATGGTGAGCAGTTCCACATTCAAATGGCGCCCGGCTTCCACCAGTTTCGGAGAAATGATGCACATGGAGCAGTCATTTGTGGGAAAGGTTTTGTCCAGCTGGGCCATGGTGCCGCCGATGGCGGTATTTTTGTCCACCAGATACACCAGGTGCCCGGAATCCGCCAGATCCAGGGATGCCTGGATACCGGCAATACCTGCCCCGACCACCATTACCGATCCTTTTTCTATTTCGGTCATCTCATCCCTCCTCTATTATAGTCCCACTTCGGCCAGGTCCGGCCCGAGATAGGTCCGTTCGGTTTCCGCCAGAACGCCCAGGGCCAGGCAGATGATGGTCCACAGATGGACCACATGGTATTTGCCCCCGTAATGGTGGCCGATATCCTCGATCTGGCCGTGGCAGTTGTGGCAGGGGGCAATAACATAATCCGCCCCTGTGGCCATGATCTGGTTGTACTTGATCCTGCCGTATGCCCGCCGCTGTTCCGGAAACCCTGCCTGAAGCGCCCCGCCCCCGCCGCCGCAGCAGAAATTGTTCATGCGGCTGGGCACGGTATCAATGAAATTTTCTTCGCCCACCACGGTTTTCACCACAAACCGCAGGTCATCCACGATTTTGTTGGACCCGCTTTTTCTGGCTATATTACAGGGATCCTGGATCGTGAATTTTGCACCGATCTTTTTGTTCCAGTCGGAATTGACTTTGAGTTTGCCTTCTTTGATCCACTGGGCATACAGCTCGATGATGGTGATCAGCTCAAACTTATGGGGAATCTTGTATTTGCGCAATCCTTCCAGGATTGCAAAATAGGAGTGGCCTCACTCGGTATTTACCACCATGGGACTTTTCAGGTTATTGTCCACATGCAGGACAAACTCCTCTATGATATACCGCCAGCCTTCATCGTCGGCCAGAAACATGCAATAGTTTTCGCCGGCCCACATCACGGACGGATAGGTCCAGTCCGCCCCCACTGTATGCAGGATCTTCCACAAGGGACCCATCTCCTCGGGTTCGGTGACCGGTTCCCTGGAGTTCTGGTTGAGCACCATCTGCGCCCCCACCCGGTCCACAGTCACTTCCAGGTCTTCAAACCCGGGATGGTCTTCTCTGATCTCTTCAGCCACATCCAGGACCGTGAATTCAAAATCCTCTTTGGCCGCACCCATGGCGGAACCGGTCCTGATATGCTGGTCGCAGGAGCCCAAAATGCCCTTGGGACGTTTTTCCCGGGCAATTTTTGCCCGGATATTATAAATGAGTTTGGGAATATTGATGTTCATGGGGCAGGCCAGCTGGCACCGGCCGCACATGGAACATACCCATTTCCAGTCCGACTTGAGTATTTCTTCATCCATGCCGAAATTGAGCATGCGGATCAATTTTCTGGGATCCATGCCGAACTGCTCCGATGCCGGACACCCGCCGGTGCACGTGCCGCAGGTCAGGCACAGATCAAAATTTGCATCCGGCACCTTGTCCAGCACTGCCTCTTTGAGTTCACAATCCAGGGTGTCGATCTTGATTGCCTCTGCCATGGTGCGCTCCCCCCTGTGTTGTTTTTATCTTATATCATCCGACCCTGTTCCTGTGTGAGCCGGGTCCGGCCGCACTCCGGGTCAACAGAGCCTGGCCGTATCCCGGATCATCTGAGTTTGGCTGCATTCAGATACCGGGCCAGTTTGTCTTCCCCGCCGATGGTGACGATGTGCACCCCCTGGCAGATATCTTTCAAACTTTTGACCGTATCCGCAAACAGCTCGATGCTGGCGCGGGTTTTGTCCGGTGCATCCAGCAGCTTCTGGATCACCCATTCAGGCACCAGTCCGGATTTAAAATGGCGGTTTAAAAATTTTCCCATGCCGGCGGTGCGCAGGATCATCACCTCGGCGATCACCGGCACCCGGAAAGGCTGCACCTGTTTCATGAACTTTTCAAACTGGTCCACATCAAAGATGGGGGTGGTGAGAAAATAGCCGGCCCCCACATTGAGCATATCCTCCATCTCCTCCATGCCCCGTTTGGGCATCTGTTTTCCCCAGGGGGTTTCCACACCGGAGCCCAGGGTGAAATCCACTTTTTTCTCCAGTTCATTGCCCTCGATGCTCACGCCCTGGCGCAGGTGATCCAGGACCGACCCCAGCTTGCCGGAATCCACGTGAAAAAACATGGATTCCTGGAGGCTGTCCCCGGAAATACGGTAGTCTTCTGTAAACACCAGCAGGTTGTCCACCCCGATCTCATGGGCATTGGTCAAATCCTTCTGCAGCTGGTACCGGTTCTTGTCCCTGGTGGTGGTCTGGTAGATGGCATTGAACCGGTTTTTCCGCAGCAGGTCACAGGTCAAAATGCTGTCTCCCACCACGCCTTCCAGCTCCACATCTGAAACAGATACACCGTCCACTCTCCCCCTGATCTTGCTCAGGCTCATTACCAGCGCTTCGGGCTCATCGTCGCCAAGGGGTGCCTGAACTTCAGAGGTCACAACAAATCTCTTTTTTTCCAAAGATTCTTTTAAATTCATGATCTGCCTCCTTGTTATTTTAGTCCAAGCAATTTTGCGACTTCTTCCTTGAGCTGGTGCAGGGGCAGCGGCTTGGAAAAGCAGATATCTGCACCATTTTCCTTCATCTGGGCAAACTTTTCATCATCCAGATAAGCGGAAAGCACAATGATTTTTGTATCTTTGGTCTCTTCGCTGGTCTTGATTTTTCTACAGACATCATACCCTTTGATATCCGGCATCATGATGTCCAGGATCAGCAAATCCGGCTTGAAATGATTGACCTGGAGCCCGGCTTCAAACCCGTCGGAAGCGGAAATGACCTCATAATCAAATTCATCTTCCTCCAGGGATTGAACAATGGACTCCACAATGATCAAGTCATCATCAACCACCAGAATCTTTTTCCGGGCGGTATCCTCTTTTTCCTCGGGAATGGGGATACCCTGATCGCGCATAAAGGTTTCCAGATCCGTTTTTTTGATGCGGCGGTGCCCGCCCACGGTTTTGTAGGCCTTGATGTGACCGGCCTCCACCCAGTTGATAATGGTTTTTGACGAAACATTGCAGTACTTGCTGGCCGTGAATACAGTCAATGTGTCTTCCATAATGCCTCCTTTGCATTTATGGTTTATAGTTTTTATTGTTATTATATAAAATTCTATCTGTCAACAAAAAATAATAACTATAATAAATAAAATACTCATACTTTCCTTTTGTTTCAACACACCACTGATTTTTTACCACGAAGCACACGAAGGTCACGAAGTATGAAACGGCAGTCAGGCAACGGTTTGAGCAGCCGGTCAGTTACGCCAGGGTGAAATTGGGCTTATATAAGGAGGTGTTTTTATGGGTTTGGGCGCAAGGGTTTCAAAAGCGTTTCAACATCAGAAAACCAAAAAAAAGGATCATGAACCGATTTGCGCCATAATCCTTCGTGTTATTCGGGCCCTTCATGGTGCCGTAATACGCCTGACCCCTATACCAGTGGCAGTTTTATGGTGAACCGGGTCCATTCCCCGTATCTGGAATCCACTGTGATATCCCCGTCATGGTCCTTGATGAACCCGTAGCAGACTGAAAGTCCCAGCCCCACGCCCTTAACACTGTCGGTCTTGGTGGTGAAAAAAGAATCAAATACTTTTTTGAGATGTTCAGACTTGATGCCTGTGCCGGTATCCTCGACAACGATGTGGAGCATCTTTCCATTGGGTTTGGTGATGATTGTCAAATTCCCGCCATCAGGCATGGCATACATGGCGTTGGAAAACATGTTGATGAACACCTGGCGCAGCTGGTCCCTGGATGCCATTATCAGGCCAGGGTCAGGAGCCAGGTCCAGGGCCACCTTGATGCTATTTTCCCGTAACCGTTTTTCATAAAGCACCATCAATTCTTCTATGACCGTATTGATATCCAGCGCCGACCGTTCCACCTCGTCCGGTTTTGAAAAGGAAAGCATTTTTTTGAGCATATCTGCAAGGCGGATGGTTTCAGACAAGGACATGTCCAGCAGTTTCCGCCGCTTGTTGGAAGGCGGAATCTCGGTTTTCATCAGCTCAAGGGTATTCATAATGCCGAAAAGCGGGTTGTTCAGCTCATGGGCGATCTGGGAAGTGAGCCGCCCCATGGCAGCCAGTTTTTCCGACTGGAGCAGGTGATGCCGTGCTTCAGACAGTTCCCGCTCGGTTTTCAGCCGCTCCCGCAGGTCCACAAAAAGGGCCACCGTGGCTGTTTCGTTTCCTTTTTCATCATAGAGAAAAGATGCTGACAAATTGCCTTCCACCACCTGGCCGTCACGGCGTTCAAAGGTCAGGGGATAGGAATTGAGCCGGCCCACCCCCCCGTACTTGGGGTCCCGCATCATCTGTGTGACTTCGGCAGCCACCTCTTTGGAGTATATCTGCTGGACAGTCATGCAGCCCACCACTTCATTGACAGGCAGGCCAAACACCTCTTCAGCCCCCTGGTTCCAGAGAATTATTTTGCCTGTCATGTCCATGGACATGATGGCGTTGGGTGAGCAGGAGATGATATTGTCCAGAAAATCATGGGCTGCCCTGATTTTATTTTCGCTTTTCCTGCGCTCGGTGACATCCACCACAATGCCTTCATACCCCAGAACTTTACCCTTGCCATCATACCGTACATTGGATGTCAGCAGAATATGGATAATATGGCCGTCCCTGCGCCGCCATTTCACCTCATAATCCACCACCCGGCCTTTTTTCTCAATAATCCGCTGGAATTTTTTCCTGTCTTCCGGCTTGAGAAAGACATCTCTGGCCAGATCCAGAGATAAAAACTCATCTTTGTCATGGTACCCCAGAATTTTGAGCAGGGCCGGGTTGACATCCAGAAAACGCCCCTTTTTACTGGAGATGTAAACCCCGCACCCCACATGCTTGAACAGACGCTGGTAACTTTCCATGGATGACTTGAGCCTGGCTGCCTGTTCTTTGCGCAGGGTAATGTCCCTGTAGATGGAAAGCTTGGACCGGGTCCCGTCCCGGTTGGTCACCGGTATCTCGGACAGGGCAAAGGTTTTTCCCACAGTTTCCAGAAAGATCTCTGAATGGCGGGTTTCATTGTTGTCAAATATTTTTTTGTAATTGCACCATTCACAGGGTGCATCATAATTGAGCAGCACCTTGTGGCATTTTTTGCCCACCCCTTCCCCGAACAGGTCTTTCATGAACCGGTTCATGTACTCCACTATAAAGTCCTCGCTGACGATATAGATGCCGTCTTCAAACGCATCCAGCGCATCCAGCAGCCTGGGGGTATGGGAATTCATGGGATATCTCCTTATGTCAAAATCTTTCGGACAGGCGTTGCCCTGTCAACCGGGCCGGCGCTTTGCAATTATCATTGTCACCTGCCTTTTTATTCTTTTGAACGGTAACGCCCGGGGGTATTTTTGTCAATAAATTATCCATGGTGCGGCAAGGGCCTTATCTCAAAGCTGCTTATGAGAAACATTACCCGATCAAAATCCTTGCCAGATGACCTTTTTATATGCCATTATACTGTTGTCTCATCTCCAGATCCTTGATTTATTTTCTGCATGGGGTATAAGAGACAAAATCAAAAAACCGTGTCCGGAAAAAACCATATGCCCCAGCCAGACCCCCATATTTTCAAAACCCAGGTCTATTATGAAGATACCGACCACTCCGGTGTGGTCTACCATGCCAATTACCTGAAATTCTTTGAAAGGGCCAGAGAAGACATCATCGGCATACAGCGGTTGTCTGACATGTGGCACAATGACGGGGTGGGATTTGCCGTGTACACGGCTGATCTGCGGTATCAGGATGGGGCGGTTTTCGGGGATCTGCTGGAAATCAGGACCCGTTGGGAAAAACAGGGTGACTACCGGGTGGTCTTTTTCCACGAAGCCTGGCGGCCCCAAGGCAGAAAGCCGGCGGTTACCTGCACCCTGGAACTGGTCTGCTTAGGTCCTGAAAAACGGCTGCTGCCCATTCCGGATCTGGAAATTTTTTATTGACAAAATCCTGCGTTTTTTTTAAAACTAATCCCTACAAATTTAGTAGGATTAATATGCGAATGCTATCACCAATTCCGTAACAATTCTTGCAGGGGATGGGATTATGTCCAGACAAAAATATGGTCTATGCTTTCTTGCAGCAGTGCTGCTGTTTTTATTTTCCTTTGCCGCCTTTTCCGGGGCAGGGGCCATGAATGATCCAGATGAAAAACGCCCGGACATTTTGACCATCGGCAGCAGATCCCTTGCAGCAGACAGACAGATGCCCCTTGTACAGTTTCTGCACGACCGCCACACCCGGGCTGTGGACGGCCAGTGTACCAGATGCCATAACCAGACAACCCAAAACACGCCGGAATTCACCTTCAAGGGCATTGCAGATGCCGACATCACCGCCCGCATGGAAATGTTTCACGACTACTGTATCGCCTGCCATGGGCAAATGAAGGCTGAAGGCAGCACCGGACCCATGGAAGCCGCATGCAGATCCTGCCACAATGCAGACTTCCCCATCGGATCTTCCTGGAAGGACCTGGCCTTTGACCGATCCCTGCATTACCGCCATGTTTCGTCTGATGCCATTGTTTCCAGTGTTTCCGGGACAGAAGACAACTGCAGTGCCTGCCACCACAGCTTTAATGAAGCATCGAAAGAGATTTTCTATGAGCAGGGCAAAGAAAGTGCCTGCATCTATTGTCACAAGGCTGAACCGGCAGTCCTGAATGATCTGTCCGAAGACAACCCGCAGACGGTTCGGTCTGCCAGGCAGGCTGCCCACGATTCCTGCGTTGTCTGCCATCTCACCCTGACAGAAAAAAAGGCCAAAACCGGTCCTGTGGAATGCAGCGGCTGCCACGATGCCGCAGCCCAGGCAAAAATCCAGACATTAGAGGATGTGCCGCGGCTCAAACGCAACCAGCCGGATATTGTCCTGATCACAGGGTGGGAAAGTCTGGGTGATGACCATGACGAAAATGCAAAACTCATTGCGGCCCACATGGACCCTGTGGCCTTTGACCACAAACTGCATGAAGCACAGAATGCCACCTGCACCACCTGCCACCATGAAAGCCTGGATGCCTGCATCACCTGCCATACGGCAGCAGGTGACAAAAAAGGCGGGTATGTGAAACTGGCGGATGCCATGCACCGCATGGACAGTACCGCCAGCTGCATCGGGTGCCACACGGAGCACAAACAGTCTGAAAACTGTGCCGGCTGCCATGCCCAGATGCCGGACAAATCCCTGAGAGACCAGGCCTGCACATCCTGCCACAATGTGGATGCAAAAACCCGGCCGCAAAATATGCTCACAGATCCTGAATCCGCAGCCGGCCTCGCAGCTGCAGTTCTGAAAACCCGGACTACGTCCTATGAAAAAGTTTCTATGGACCAGGTTCCTGACATTGTGACCATTGGGGTTATTTCCAAAGAATATCACCCCAGCCGGTTCCCCCACCGCATGGTGGTGAAAGCGGTATTTGAAAAAGCAGACAAAAGCGAAATGGCCCGGGCATTCCACGGACAGGAGCTGACCCTGTGCGCCGGATGCCACCATAACAGCCCGCCTTCCATGACCCCGCCCAAATGTGGTTCCTGTCACGGGAACACACCAGATATTGCCGCAGACAAACCCGGTCTCATGGGGGCCTATCACGGCCAGTGCATCACCTGTCACCAGGAAATGGCGGTTGCCAGTGTACTGCCCACAGACTGTATTAAATGCCATGAAAAAAAATAACCCCGGGCCCCTTGGCCATTGTGAAAAAGGTAAAAAAGTTAACTTCTGACCCCATGAATATAGGTGGATATATGGATATCTCCCGAAGAAAATTCTTAGGCTGCATGGCTGCAGCTGCACTTGGAACAACCACAGGGGCAACCGGCCTTGCCCATGCCGCATCCGGCAAGGAATTTACCGGATATCCGGACAGCTTCGGGGTCCTGCACGACAGCACCCGGTGCATCGGGTGCAGAAAATGCGAGCAGGCCTGCAACCAGGTGAACAACCTGGATCCGCCTGACAAACCCTTTGACGACCTTTCTGTCCTGGATGACAGGCGCCGCACCGATGAAACTGTATACACGGTGGTCAATAAATTCGCAGACAATGTGTTTGCCAAAATTCAGTGCAACCACTGCCAGGAACCGGCCTGTGCATCAGCCTGCTTTGTCAAGGCCCTGTACAAGGACAAGACCGGGGCTGTGGTGTATGATGAATCTTTGTGTGTGGGATGCCGGTACTGCATGGTGGCCTGCCCGTTCAACATTCCTGCTTTTACCTATTTTGATCCGTTGACCCCCAAGATCACCAAATGCACCATGTGCCTGCCCCTGATACAGGAAGGCAAACTGCCCGGATGCGTGGATATCTGTCCCAAAGAGGCTTTGACATTCGGCAGGCGGGCAGACCTTATCAAGATGGCCAGACAGCGCATTGCAAAAAATCCCGGCCAGTATGTGGACCATATCTACGGTGAGCATGAAATGGGGGGCACCGCCTGGCTCTATCTGTCCGGTATCCCGTTTAATGAAATCGGCATGAGAGAAGACCTGGGCACCACATCCGCCCCGGAACTCACAGCCGGCCCCCTAGCTGCCGTACCCATCGTGGTGGGATTGTGGCCGGTGTTTCTCACCGGTGTCTGGGCCATCAACAAACGCAAAGAAAAAATTGCCGAACAGGAACAGGCGGCCGCAGTCCAGGCTGCTGAAGAGCAGGCAGCGCAGGAAAAGACCAAAGCCCTGGAAGCCCTGCAGCAAAAACTTACCAAAGAAAAAGAAACCGCCATTGCTGCTGAAGTTAAAAAGGCGCTGGATGAAGCAGAAGAAAAAGCCCGGCAGGCAGCAGCCCCTGATGATACAACCACGGATACGGACACGGCAGCTGATACCCTGCCTGATGATTCCGGGAAACAGGAGGAATAACCATGTCCCAGGAAACTCCCATTGCCCGAAAGCAATATTTCACCCCTTTTAATGTGATCACCGGGGTCATTCTGGTGATTGGACTTGTGCTGACTGTCCTGCGGTTCACCAAAGGCATCGGTGCTGTCACCAACCTGGACAACAACAACCCCTGGGGCCTGTGGATCGGATTTGACCTGCTGTGCGGGGTGGCCCTGGCAGCGGGCGGCTACATGACCTCATCAGCATGTTATATATTCGGGCTCAAAAAATACCACTCCGCAGTACGGCCGGCTATTCTCACAGCTTTTTTGGGGTACGCCCTGGTGGTGTTTGCCCTGCATTATGATGTGGGCCGGCCCTGGCGGCTGCCCTATCCCATTTTCTGGTCCCAGGGCACCTCATCTTTGCTCTTTGAAGTGGGCCTGTGCGTGTTTTTATACCTCACTGTTTTGTTCATCGAATGGACACCGGCTGCCTTTGAATGGCTGGGATTCAAAAAAATCAGGGGGGTGGTGGTGCGCCTGACCCTGGTGCTCACCATTTTCGGTGTGGTCCTGTCCACCCTGCACCAGTCTTCTCTGGGGGCTCTTTTTATGATTGCCCCGTCCAAACTGCACCCGTTGTGGTATTCAGGATACCTGCATGTGTACTTTTTTATCTCTTCCATGTTTGCCGGTCTTTCCATGGTCATCTTTGAAGGCACCCTGGCCCACCGGTGGCTGCACCACAAAATGGATGACACCCACCTGGCAGAATCCGACGGGGTGGTGCTGGGATTCGGCAGGGCAGCCTCCTTTATCATGATGGGATATGTGGGCATCAAAATCATCGGTATGGCTGTGGACAATGAATGGCATTATCTGACCACAGGCTGGGGGGCATGGTTCCTGGTGGAACTGGTGGGGTTTGTGCTGCTGCCGGCCATTCTTTTCAGCATGGGGGCAAGGGAAAAAAACCTGACCTTTATCCGGGTGGCAGCTGTGTGGGCGGTTCTGGGTATTGTGCTCAACCGGCTCAACGTTTCCTTGATTGCTTTCAACTGGCACCTGCCGGCAGCAGACCGTTATGTTCCCTCCATTATGGAGGTGGGCACCACCATTTTTATTGTGACCCTGGGGGTGGTGGTATACCGGTTCATTGCCTTGAAAATGCCCATTTTACATGAACATCCGGATTATAAGGAAGCCCACTGATATGCTGTGGGAAAATACTTCTGCAGCCCGGGGCAATATGCCAACGGCCGCATATCAATAAGATATATTACCTAAGGAGACCATTTCATGGAATTTTTCACACTCCACGATTTTATGACCTATTCCAAGGGGATCACCTATCTGATCATGGGCGGTATTCTGGTGTTCATGCCCCTGTACTGGCTGTATCTCACGGAACGGGATGATGACTGATTAAAAAAACCGTTCAAACACTTATCCTGATGGAATAAAAACAATGCAAAAATATTCAGAATACTACTACAGCAACATGGAGGCAAACCTATGCATGCAGTGTTAACCGGACCTGTTTTTTACCTGTCTTTAGCGGTGTGCTTCATCGGCATGGCCGTGCGGTTCTACCTGTATTTCAAAGGCCTTTCCTGGCAGCTGGACCGGGTGGCCTACAAAGCCCATCCAAAGGCAGGCTTCAAAGGAGCGGTGCGGTCCATTTATAAATGGCTGATCCCCTTCGGCACCTATGGGTGGCGGACCCAGCCCGTCATGACCACCGCTTTTTTCAGCTTCCACATCGGCGCGGTTGCCGTGCCGTTGTTTCTTGCGGGCCACAATGTTGTGCTCCAGCAGAAACTGGGGTTTTCTTTCCCCACCATGGGCGCTGCCATGGCGGATTTTTTAAGCTGGATGGCCATTGCAGGCCTGCTCTTTCTGGTCCTCCGCCGCCTGGTGCTGCCGGAAGTACGCATCCTCACCGATAAAAAAGACTGGGGCATCCTTTTACTCACCTTTCTGCCCTTTGCCACCGGACTTGCGGCCCGATACCAGCTGGGAGATTACGGTTTCTGGCTCACCACCCACATACTGACCG
>JAABSB010000089.1 GCA_011390615.1 Desulfotignum sp.
GGTGTGCCATTGCCTCATCCTGAATGCCGGGATTGTCAATTTTCAAATCACAGGAAAATTTTTGCAGGTAATAGGCGATCAATCCCTGTATATCATCTTTACGGTTTCTGAGCGGCGGCAGCTCAATGGTCACTACTTTGAGCCGGAAATAAAGGTCTTCTCTGAATTTTCCGTCTTCAATCGCCTGTTCCAGGTTCTGGTGGGTGGCGGCGATAATCCGGACATCCACGGGAATGGTTTCTTCTCCCCCCAGACGTTCAATGCTTTTTTCCTGGAGCAGCCGCAGAATTTTGGCCTGGATGCTCAGGGGCATATCACCAATTTCATCCAGAAATACGGTGCCGCCGTTGGCCTGTTCTATTTTTCCGATATGTTTTTGTGCCGCTCCTGTAAAAGCGCCTTTTTCATACCCGAACAATTCACTTTCCAGAAGGGTTTCGGGTATGGCTACACAATTGATGATAAGGAACGGCTTTTGGGACCGGTTGCTGTGCTGGTAAACCGCCCGGGAAACCAGTTCTTTTCCCGTACCGGATTCTCCCCGGATCAGAATGGTGGCATCGGTCTGGGATACCCGCCCGATGGCTTTGTAAACGGTCTGCATGGCCCGGCTCTGGCCGATGATGGCATCACCCGGTTGTTTGTCAGGGACTGCATCCACTGTCACCGGGGATCGCATGAAATACCCGGCCTCAATGGCCTGGGTGATCAGGTTCAGCATTTCAGGGATTTCAAAGGGTTTCAGTACATAATCATAGGCCCCCATTTTGGTGGCTTCGATGGCTGTTTCTGTTGTGCCGAAAGCGGTGACAATAATCACCGGAAGTTTCGGGTCCCTTTTTTTGATCTGTTTGAAGGTTTCCATGCCGTCCATGCCCGGCAGCCGCATGTCCAGAATCACCAGATCCAGGGGCTGCTGCGTCACGATCTCAACACCGGCTTCACCTGAAGCCGCTCCCAGCACGGAATAGTTCTCTTCTCTCAACAGCTTGCAGAAACTGATGCGCAGCTGGTCATCATCATCTATCACCAGAATGGTATTCATTGGACCTGTCCTGTGGCTGGCCATGGCCTGTCATTAACAAAAAAAGATCACCAGATTGTCAGATATACCATGGCCTTCCTGACGGTTCAATACACAATGTAATTGGCTTTGTCTTTCTTCAGACACTTAGAAAAAGTGGGTGGCAGGCTCTCAGGGGTAAACCCGGACCTGTGAAGTGATCCCGAACCGCAGCCATTTGAAACGCTCCTGCTCCTTTGGAGAGATGTTCTTGCCGATTCTTGCCATAAAGACATTTTCCGGTTTCAGGCAGATATTGGGTTCGTTGGTCTGGTAAGATACAAAACCGAACCTGGTATACAGGTTCAAAAGCATGCGCCTGTATGTCTCCAAGCTCATGCCGGAACCGGCAAGATCCCATAACCAGGCGTAGGCGGAAAGGCAAATGATCCGGTCTTCCATGCAGGCAGTTGAGAACATTTCCGACAGCAGGCGTGTGGCAATCCCCTGCTGTCGGAAATGCCTTGCCACTTCAACAGCAGAAAGTTCCCGGATTATGCGGTTTGTGCATCTGGCCCACCGGGATGTGCCGCTGGGAGGGGAAAGAACGGCAAATCCTACAATGGTATTGCTTTGCAGAGCAAGGCATGTGGACACATCCGGTGCAGCACACTTTGCGTGGATCTGTTCCCGGGTGTACAGGGGTGTGTATGTTTTGTCTTGCATATCACATACTGATTCCAGGGTTTTCAGCTGCCCGGCTGCCGGATCTGCAAGAATGGAAATCTTGCCTTGCGGGATGGTCATGTATCCTGGGAGAGCCATTGACCATCAATCGCTTGTTTCGGCAGACAGTATGTATTCTGACCCGAATTTTTGTTCAAATGCACAAGTGATTATTTTTGCCACGTGGACAGCGTCTTTGAAATAATCTCTGTTGATGACCAGATCAAACCCGTCAAAAGCTGTCTCTTCTTTCTGAAAAACGGTTTTGAAAAACTGCTTCTGTTCCCTGTCACATCGGTCCAGATGTTTTTCAGCCTCAGATCTGTCAATGGTTAATAGATCTGCCAGCCGATCGATTCGATATTTTTTGCTGCAAATGATCCGAACGGATAAATTCAAATCCCAGGGCAGGATAAAATGGGCACCCCTTCCCACAAAAATAGTGGGTTCGGTGGCGGCCAGTGCAGTAACTGTTTTTACCAGTTGTCTGGCATAATCACTTTTTATATAGGCTTTTTCTCTGGTGATCATGGCAAGCCATTCGCTTATACGGCCCGGATATCTTTCATCAAAGAGTTCAATAAATTTGACTGACAGACCTGCATCCTCTGCCATATGTTCCATGATTTCCCTGTCAACCACCCGGTAGTGGATGGTTTGGGCCAGAAGATCTGCTATCTCCAATGCACCTACACCGATTTGCCTTGAAAAACTGATAGTTGGGAAGTAAATGTTTTTTTCAAGACCTTGTTTTCTTTCGGTTTCTTCTTTGGCCCATTTTTTAAAATAGTTATCCACCCATTGATCGGGACTCTGCCGTTTTTTCCCATAAAAACCGGGTCTATATCCTGCTTTTTGATTCATGGTGTCCCTCCTTCATATCATTTTGTATGTTTGCCATCCATTCCCTGTCAGCTTATTTTGATATGGTAACAAGACTGTTTTGAGAACCAAAACAGTTCTCACAGGTCCGTTTATTGACAGGATCAATCTGCCAGTCTCCATCAACAAGGTATTTGTACTCATAGGTGTCGGGCATGAGCAGCAGAGAAGCTTCCCAGGCCCCTGAACTGCTTTTTTTTAAGGGATGTTTCCAGGGGTTCCACTGGTTAAAATCTCCTGCCAGCAGTACGCTTTCAGCTTGCGGTGCATACAGGGAGAATATTACTTTTTTACGGATCGTCTTTTGTTTTTTGGCAGTCATTTCAGACCTCCTCGTTATTTCAGATATCAGCATATTGATGTGCCCTGTCTTACCCTGAATTTAGCAAATAATATGCCAGATTTACCAAAGACAGCATCAATTGAAAAAATGGGCATATATTGGGCATCTATGGTTGATATGCCGGATTTTTCCAAACGGATTTCAACAAAAAATGAAAATATATTTCCAGGCTGGAAAAAAAACTGACACAGGAATAATTTTGTGCAATTCCATTTGACAAAAAGCTTGTGAGTCAATAAAAGTGATGTGACATGGGTTCCATGACACTGCCCGATCATGACAAACAGAATGGAGGTGAATCTCTTTGAAGCAGGAATTCACAGATGGCTGACAACAGGGGGAAAAAAAATATCGGATCTGTTTCTTATGCCGATTTCAGGGTTAAAATCGCACTGCTGATTGTGGTTGTTTCACTGGCCCCCCTGTTTCTGGTAACTGGAACGATTCTCTACCAGTTTCATTTGTTTTCCAACAAAATGGTGCATGCCCATTTAGATGAAATGGTTCTCAAACACCGGCAGAAGATCGATGATTTTCTCAAACAGAGACTGAATGATATCAGCCATTTATCTAGGAATTACGGTTTATCACAATTGCAGCAAAAACAGTTCCTTCAGCAACATCTCCGGGCCCTTCAGGCAGACTACGGTTATGTATTTGTGGACCTGGGACTGATCGATGACAATGGCCGTCAGCTGTCCTATGCCGGCCCGTTTGATCTGGATGATGTTGATTACAGCGGATCTGAATGGTTTGAAAAAGCCAGAACCAGGAATACCTTTATCAGCGATGTGTTTCTGGGTATGCGGGGACAGCCCCATTTTATAGTGGGGGTGAAACAGAAATGGGCGGGACAAGAATACCTGGTGCGGGCCACCATCGATTTTGTCGCTTTTAATACACTGGTTGAAGATTTCACCATGGGAAAGACCGGCACCGCCTTTATCATGAATCATCAGGGAGAGTTCCAGACACAGCCGCCAAAGGGAACCCTCAAACTGACCATGCAGCAGTATATGAATCTGTTTGAAATGGGGGAGAGTGCCAGGGGGGGGACAGTATACCGGGAAAAGCAAAATCTGCGGAAATTTTCATCGGAACATTTTCATAATGAACTCTACCAGATCGCCCGGGAATATGAATTTCAAAGATTAGAATACACGGCGATCCCCCCGCACAAATATAAAACATTTACTGTGGAAAAAATGGCACAAACCGGAACCCGGTTTGTGGTTATTGCGGCGTTTCTCAAAAATGATGACTGGCTGCTGATTTTTCAGCAGGAAAAAAAGGATGCATTTGCCGAGCTTAATAAAACCCAGATCATTGCTGTCCTGATTCTTTTTGCCGGGGCTTTGGTCATTATCTTTATGGCATTTTTCATTTCAGGACAGCTGGTGAAACGGATTGCCCGGCTCGATTCTGAAAAAGAGGTGATGAACCAGCAGATCGTGGAAACCGGAAAACTGGCTTCCATCGGTGAGCTGGCTGCAGGCATTGCCCATGAGATAAATAATCCCGTGGCCATCATGGTGGAGGAGGCCGGATGGATTCAGGACCTGCTGGAAGAGGGCATAGACAAGGCAGATAATTTTGAAGAATTCAAACGGGCACTCAGCCAGATTGAGACCCAGGGCCACCGGTGCAAGGGGATCACCCATAAGCTGCTGAGTTTTGCCAGAAAAACCGATTCCCGGGTTGAAACAATTCAGATAAACGAATTTGTAGCCGAGGTGGTGGATCTTTTATCCCAGAAATTCAAGTATGCTAATATTGAAGTGGATGTGCAGCTGAATCCGCAGCTGCCTTCCATTGAAGCCTCTGCCACCGAAATACAGCAGGTGCTGATGAATATTTTGCAGAATGCGGTATATGCCATGGAAAAGACGGGCGGAAAAATCATCATTACCACCTGGGCCCAGAATCAGTATCTTTACATATCCATCAATGATAACGGGCCGGGTATCCCGCCGGACAATCTGGCCCGGATTTTTGATCCGTTTTTTACCACAAGGCCGGTGGGCAAAGGCACCGGCCTTGGGCTGTCCATCTGTTACGGCATCATCAACAAGATGGGTGGGCGGATAGATGTAAACAGCAAAGTGGATGAAGGAACCACATTTACGATCGTGCTGCCTTTGTATAACCAGGAACCAAAAAGTTAAGGAGAATATAAAATGGCTGTTGCAAAAATTTTACTTGTGGACGATGAAGTGCCGTTTGTGGAAACCATGATCAAGCGGTTGACCAAAAGAAATTTGGAGGTTCTGCCGGCTCACAGCGGTGATGAATCCTTGAAAAAGCTTGCGGAAAACAAGCGTGTGGAGGTGGTGGTCCTGGATGTCAAGATGCCGGGCATGGACGGTATCGATACCCTCAAGGAGATCAAAAAGAAGTTTCCCCTGGTTGAGGTGATCATGCTCACCGGCCATGCAACCGTCGAATCCGCCATTGAAGGCATGAAACTGGGTGCGTTCGATTACCTGATGAAACCCAGCGACATCGATGTCCTGGTGGAGAAAGTGACCGAGGCGGCCGCCAAAAAGCGGCGGCATGAGGAAAAAATCATCGAAGCCCAGATGCGTAAAATAACCACCCGGGGCCGATAGTCAAGTTATTCAGGTGGCAGGCTTTTCCTGGAACGCTTCCTGGATTTTTTCAACCAGGGTTTCCAGTTCACAGGGCTTCATGAGATAATCATAAGCACCTAAAGCCAGGCCCTTTTCACAGGCTTCAGCTGACCCATGGCCGGTAAGCATGATGACCTGAAGAAAAGGGTCCACCTGTTTGGCGATTTTTAAAAGCTCAATGCCGTCCATGTCCGGCATTTTCAAATCAAGAACTGCCACGTCAAACTGCTGGGTGCGTAAAATCAAGAGTGCTTCAGGACTGGTGTATGCCTTTTCCACAGCAAATCCGCGTTTTCCCAGCCGGTTGGCAAGCACGTCGGCATAGGCGGTTTCATCATCCACCAGCAGCAGCCGGATCTGGTCTTTTTTTGGTGAATCCGGCGGGCTGCCGTGAGAGGAAACTTTTTTGTCTTCAGTCATATTCCGTTTTTGCCTTATTTTTTCACCGGCAGGGTGATGGTGAAGGTGGTGCCCTTGCTGACCTCACTTTCCACTGCAATCAATCCCCCTAAGCTGGTGATAATTCCCCAGGAAACATAAAGTCCCATGCCGGTTCCCTGGTCTGCTTCCTTGGTGGTGAAAAATGGTTCAAAGATCCGGGCCAGATTTTCCTTGGAAATGCCGCATCCGTTATCCTTTACAATAATTTTGGCTTCCTCCAGGGTTGCGGCAAGATTGATAAAGACCTGTCCCCCATCATCTGTCGCCTGGACCGAATTGGACAGCAGGTTCAAAAGTACCTGGAGCAGCTGCAGCGGATCTGTCCAGGCTGATGGGTGGGGTTCCCGGGAGGTAAGGGAAATGGAAATGTTGCGAAGGGATGCTTCCGGTTCAACCAGAGTTACAGCTTCTTGGGCCAGCTTGTGGAGATCGGTCTCCACAAAACTGGATGGGTCGGCCATTTCAGTGGTCTGGGTTTTCACCGCCTGGAGGAGCTGCTGGGTAATTTTCCCGGCCCGTTTCACGGCTTTTTCAATACGTTCCAGTCCTTTTTGAAAGTCATCTCTCCTCGGCATATCCTGCATTTGGGGTTTATCCAGAATCTGTTGCAGCCATCCGGCCGAATCCTGGATAACGGCCAGGGGGTTGTTGATTTCATGGGCCACCCCGCTTGCCATGGTGCCCAAAGCCACCAGCCGTTCCGCCACCACCATCTGCTGTGTGACCCTTTCCTTGAACGCTGCCTCCTCTTTTTCCGCCTGGATACGCTGCATTTTGTGATGGGCCTGTTTGATTTTCCGGATCAGGTGTTCGAGTTCCACCGGTTTGCTCAAATAGTCAAATGCCCCTGATTTGATCCCTTCGACCCCTCCCTGGATGTCGGCATGACCGGTGAGCATGATCACTTCGGTCATGCCCGGCATTTTTTTGATGCGGCGCAGACACTCTATACCATCCATGCCCGGCATTTTGATGTCCAGAATGACAATGTCGGCGCTTTCTTCTTCCAGCATCTGGATGGCATTTTCTCCCCGGTCCGCCTGGCGGATGTAAAAGCCCCGGCGGGTGAGACGCTTGGAAAGAATCCGGCGGAAATCGTCTTCATCATCAACAAGCAGTATGTTGATTTGATCTGTCATATCAGAGTTTTCCATCGCCGGGGCTTGCCTCCCAGTTTAAATTTTACTTTGGCGCAGCAGCATGGCTGCTTCCGCTTTCTGTATCCGCTCCATATGCTCTTTTCTACGTTCCCGTGCCCGTTTGAGTTTTTCCGTCAGCTCCTTGAAGTCTGCCGGTTTGAGCAGAAAGTCAAATGCGCCCAGTTTCATGCCTTCAACTGCCGCCTGTATGGTGCCGTGTCCCGTCAACATGATCACTTCCACCAGCGGATGCAGCTTCTTGACTTTTTTCAGTGTTTCAATGCCATCCATACCCGGCATTTTAACATCCAGGATGATAACATCAATGGTTTTTTTTTCCAAGGTATCCAGGCACTCTTGACCGTTATAGGCAGCCAGGACATCTTCTCCATTTTCCTGGAGCCTGAGACTCAGCATTTCCACAAAATCTTTTTCATCATCCACAAGCAGGATGTGACTCGGTGTTTTAAACATGATAACCTCCTAATTTTATGTTTATTTTTATGAATTAGCGTATAGTGATCTTCAATTTTGGTAAAAATAATCAGACCCCTTATATGAATCCGATGAGGGGCCAGTACAGCAGCATGCTCAGGACGCATACCACCAGCAGGATCAGGCACCAGGGCACCGCCACCTTGATGAAGTCTTTTTGGGAAAAATACCCGGTGCTGTAGGCAATGATGGTGGGCGGGCATCCAATGACCAGCATGATGAACGAGGTGGTCATGGGCGCCATCATGGCAACAGACTGGGGGGACATCTCCATCATTTCAGCCATGGGCAGGGTGATGGGCAGCATCAACGCCACAGCCGCAGAGTTTGACATCAGACTGGACAGAAAAGAGCCGAAAAATCCCATGCCGTAATATACCACCACCATGGGTTGGCCGTCCAGAAGGGGGAGACATACCTCTGCCAGGAACCGTCCCGCACCACTGTCCAGCATGGCCACCCCCAAAGATACCCCGGCACCGAAAACGATCCAAGATTCCCAGGGGAATTTGTCACATATGGTCCTGAAGGTGATCCAGCCGGGACCACAGAATCCCAGGATGGCAAATGCTGCCGGTACACTGTAATGCCACTTGGTCAGGTCCCCCATGAACCAGAGGATGAAGGTGCCCACAAACACCACCAGCACACCGGTTTCCGCTGTTTTCATGGGACCCGGGTCTGCCAGCTCCACCCCTTCCAGCTCTTTTTCTTTGGGCCGGATCAATACCCATAGAATGGCCCAGGTGGTTACGGCCGTCAGAATGCAGATGGGAAACTGGATGATGATGTATTTTAAAAACCCAATCGTAAGGGTGCCTTCACTGAATTTGTTCAGAATTTCCAGGGCCAGGGGGTTTCGTCCGCCGCCCAGCAGAGTGCCGAAACCACCGGCTGAAGAGGCCAAAGGGATCAAAAGCATGAAAAACAGCGGCAGCCGGTGTCCCTGGCCCGGCTGCATGCCCATGCTCATGAACACCGGCACGAATGCGAACACCATGATCACGGTGATGGTGGCGTCATGGAACACGGTGGAGGTCATGGTGCAGCCGATGGCAAGAATCAGGCTCAGCCGCTTGACTTTGGTGCCGGCAAATTTGAGCAGGTTGTACATGATGCGGGTGGCCAGGCCCACTTCATTGAGCACCACCCCGAACATGATGATCATGAGAACAAACATGACCGCCGGGCTGGCAAAGGGGGCCCAGGCTTTCTGGGCCGGCTGGATCTTTAGAAAAATTAGGCCGGCGCCGGATAAAAGGGCGGTGGCGCCGATGGGAACTGCCTCACTAACCCACAAAAACACCACCACCACCAGCAGCCCCAGAAGGCGCTGGGCTTCCGGGGTCAGGTTTTCCGGCCTTGGCAGCAGCATGATCACGATCCCCAGGACCACTGCAATGGCAACTTTAATACAGATGGCGCGGAGGGTTGCCGACTCCCTTTCATTTGCTATGTCAGCCATAGTATGGTTTTCCTTCATGTTTTGGTTATTCAATGTCAGATCTGATACTTTTTACAGCCATTTTGAACAAACAATCAAAGCAAACACTATTTTTATAGCTGATCCTTTTGGGATATCTGGATGGTAAGTTATCGGTAAGCCGCCCGGCCCAACCACAAAATAAGCCGGGCGGTTTTCCTGTTATCTATATAAATCCGATCAGAGGCCAGTACAACAGCATGCTGATGACACAGACCACCAGGAGCACCAGGCACCAGGGAATGGCGATTTTCATGAAATCCACCTGGGAAAAGTAACCGGTGCTGTAGGCGATGATGGTGGGCGGGCAACCTATAACCAGCATGATAAACGAGGTAGTCATGGGCGCCATCATGGCCACGGATTTAGGCGACATCTCCATCAGTTCCGCCATGGGCAGAGTGATGGGCAGCATTAGGGCCACGGCGGCAGAGTTGGACATCAGGCTGGACAGAAACGAGCCGAAAAAGCTCATGCCGTAATACACCACAAATTCCGGTTTGCCGTCCAGAAGCGGCAGACACACTTCTGCCAGGTATCTTCCAGCACCGCTGTCCAGCATGGCGACCCCCAGCGATACCCCAGCACCGAATACGATCCAGGATTCCCAGGGAAACTTGTCACAGATGGTCCTGAATGTGATCCATCCGGGTCCGCAGAACCCCAGGATGGCAAAGGCGGCAGGTACGCTGTAGTGCCATCCGGTCAGATCTCCCATGAACCAGAGCACAAAGGTGATGATAAAAACCACCAGCACACCGATCTCATCCCCTTTCATGGGGCCGGGGTCTGACAGCTCCACCCCTTCCAGCTCTTTTTCTTTGGGCCGGAGCAGCATCCATAACACCGCCCAGGTGGCCACGGCTGTTATCACACAGATGGGAAACTGGATAAATATATATTCCAGAAATCCCACAGATATGGTGCCGCCGCTGAATTTATTCAGCACCTCCAGTGCCAAAGGGTTCCGCCCGCCGCCCAGTAGGGTTCCGAATCCGCCGGCCGAAGAGGCCAGGGGGATCAAAAGCATGAAAAACATGGGCAGGCGGTGCCCATGGCCCGGTTTCATGCCCATGCTCATGAATACGGGTACAAAGGCAAATACCATGATCACGGTGATGGTGGCGTCATGGAAAACCGATGATGTGATGGTGCACCCCACCGCCAGAATCAGGCTTAGCCGTTTGATTTTTGTGCCGGCAAACTTGAGCAGATTGTACATGATACGGTTGGCCAGGCCCACTTCATTGAGCACCACCCCGAACATGATGATCATAAGCACGAACATGACTGCCGGACTGGCAAAGGGGGCCCAGGCCGCCGGGGCCGGCTGGATGTTCAGGAAAATCAGCCCGGCTCCGGATAAAAGGGCTGTGGCACCGATGGGCACTGCTTCACTCACCCATAAAAAAACGATGGTGGTCAACAAAGCCAGAAGGCGGTGGCCTTCCGGGGTAAGGGTTTCCGGCCGGGGCAGTAGCATGACCAGAATGCCCAGGGCCAGGGAGAGGATGAATTTTATAATGATCGACTTGGTATTTGCCGGTTCTTTCAGAGATGCAACTTCAGCCATAACACAATTACTCCAGACACATTGTATGGTTATCGTTCATGTTATCGTGATGAAAGTATCCGTGATTGACATCATCACTTGATTAAATACTGGAATGCTTGAACGCTTCCGCCAGCCGGATTTTTTCCTCTATTTCCAGGTGCCGGGCAAAGGCCTGTTCTGCCTTTGCTACCAGATCTTCGATACTGGTAGGTTTCTGAAGATAATCCGTGGCCCCGGATTTCAACCCTTCCACAGCTGAATCCGCGGTGGCGTGCCCGGTGAGCATGATCACCTCGATTCTGGGAAACCGCTGTTTGATTCTTTTCAGGGTTTCCACCCCGTCCATGCCCGGCATTTTAACATCCAGGATCACCACATGCACAAGTTCCTGTTTCAGTTTTTGCAGACATTCTTCACCGCTGACCGCAGTGATCACATCATAACCTTTCTTGCGGATCATCTTGCCGGTGGTCTGAAGAAACCGTTCTTCATCATCCACCAGCATGAGCCGCATTTTTATCATGGTTACCATTTCTTCTCCTTTTATTTATGACAGAATTCTTCTGTTATCGATCATCCGCACCCATTCATGTCTGAATGACCGGATGAATATATCTTTGGCTCACATCAATTTCCCTGTACCGGGCATTGTTTCACCATGTTAAATATGGCTTCCACCACATCACTGAGCCGCAAAATACCGATGATGTCCCGGGTGTTTTTCACCAGCAGAGACTGGGTCCGGACCAGAACGAACTGGTGGACGGCCTGATCCAGGGAGGCATCTTCTTTGATGTAATCCGATTCTGCGGGAATGTGCATGAAATCCTTGGCATGACAGGCGGCCGTCTTGCCACACAGGTTGTTCAGGGGTTTTTCCCACAAATTGTATTTTTGAATCTGTGCCTTAAACCGGTCCGGAGAATAATCAGCTGCCAGATGGTACCTGGATCCCAGTTTCCGGTTGATGGTATGGTAAAGCTCTTCGATTTCATTATATTTGGGCTCAAGCCCCTGGAGAAAATCCAGGTAGCTGATCCGCCCCACCACCTGGTTTTGGCTGTTGGTTACAAGGATGGCCCTGTGTTTGAGTTTTTCCTTGTCAAACCGGTCCCGGGCCTGCTCCAGGGCCAGAACTGCTTCAGCCATGGTGGCGTTTTCATTCACGGTGGCATAATCTGCCAGAGGAACCATTATTTCTTTTACAAGTGTGGTTTTCATTGTTTCTCTCCAAAAGATCCTGAATTAATACAAATGAATCAATTTTTTATCAGATCCGTTATGGCCTGTAAAACTTTTTCGAATTACCTGCTCCAAAAGGCCGATTTCTTTAATTTCGTTCACATTCTGTGTGAATCATGCAAGTATTGTACCGGTAAAAGCTTATAGAATTAATCCACTCATCCACCTGACCAATGAACTGATGATACAGGCAAGTCAATGTTTTCAACAGTTCAGGAGCCCGTTCAATTCCTCCTGTTTTCTTTTGAAAAATTTATCAACCTGTAAAAAAATCTGACACCCGGAAAAAGGGTATGGTGGTGAAAAAAGCCTGAATTCAGGATGGAACCGGTCGAAATTGAAATGGCATGGTAATTGCTGATCCGCTCTTACCAGGAACCCTTTTGAAAGCCCATGACTATAAATAAACATAAAGGAGCAGCAAAATGAAAAAGATCGAAAAGATGCTTGCCTGCGTGGATTTCTCCCAATATGCCCGGATGACACTGGAATATGCTGTTGCCTTTGCCAGGGGCAGTGATGCCCGGATTGTGGTGTTCAATGCCATCAACCAGCGGGATGTGAAGAGTGTGGAAAGCCTCAGTCAATTTTATCCCGACAGGATCAATGCAAATGACTATGTGCGGGATGTGACAGCGGAACGTCATGAAAAAATGAATCTGTTCATCACAACCAATTTCCCGGATGAAAAGACACGCATTTCCATCAGCATCGATGTGGGGGTTCCCTGGGAGAGCATTATCCGGGCGGCCAAAATCCATGAAGTGGATCTGATCGTTATGTCCAACAAAGGCCGTGGTAATCTGTCCAGGGTGCTGTTCGGCAGCGCGGCGGAAAAGGTGTTTCGGCATTCTCTGGTGCCCGTGGTCAGTGTAAGGGACAAGGATACCTTTGAGGGAAGACAATAATGGACAACAAAAACGTTGTGAAAAACAACCGGGCCAGACGGGTCAAGCGTAACATCCTGACCAATATGATTGTGATCCCTCTGATTCCGCTTTTTTTGGCTGTGGGCATCAGTTTCTATTATTTTACCACTGCCCTGGAAAACAGTTCCACCAACAGCCTGAAACGCATTGTGGGGGACCACCGGGACATGATCGAGTCCTTTTTGATGGAACGAAAATCAGATCTGGAAATGGTGACCCGCCTGTTTAATTTCGAATCAATCAACAGCAGTCAGGTCATTGACAACATGTTCGAGGTACTGAAAACCAAATCCGGCGCCTTCATAGATCTGGGACTGTTTGATTCCCGGGGGCTTCATGTCAGGTACTCAGGTCAGTACCATTTGACCGGAAAGC
>JAABSB010000009.1 GCA_011390615.1 Desulfotignum sp.
ACTTTTATGCAAAAGGGAGGACAATATCATGAAGAGAACAGAACATTTGCTTTCAAGGATAACAATAAACCCAAAAATAATGCTTGGAAAACCAACTATAAGGGGTATGCGAATCACTGTAGAGCAGATACTCAGAGCGCTTTCAGCTGGGATATCTGAAAATGAACTGCTTGAAGAGTATCCTGAGCTTGAGAAAAAAGATTTTCAAGCTGTGTTCGCCTATGCAACCGGCTTGGTTGAAGAAGAGCAAGTTTTTCCAGTACAAGTTTCCGCATGAATTCAATGGAGCTAAAGTTTCTTATTGATGTGGGTGTTGGTAAAGGGATAGAAAATTATCTCCATGCAGAGGGCTATGATATCAAAGCTGTTCGGGACATTGATCCCTGCCTGGAAGATGAGAAAATTATTCGAACAGCTTTTTTAGAGAATCGTATGGTTATAACCATGGATAAAGATTTTGGAGAATTGGTTTACCATTCTTTAATGGAACATAGTGGGGTTTTGTTACTCAGGCTGGAAGATGCTACCGGTTCTAAGAAATTGAAAGTGCTAAAATTCATCATAGAAAATTATTCTGATCGTATCAAAAACTGTTTTTGTGTTTTCCAGAATGATAAATTCAGAATTAGAAAAATAAATCGCTAAAAAATATCCGTACCCATCTCGAACACGGAAGTTAAGCTCTTTAGCGCCGATGGTACTGCATGGGAGACTGTGTGGGAGAGTAGGACACCGCCAGATTATTTTTACAAAGCCCTGATTGTTTATCACAAACAGTCAGGGCTTTGTTGCTTTTACCGTTCTTCAACCGGAAATTTGGCCCGGAACCATTCCTGCCAGCCGCCCCTGAGGGCGTGAACATCCGTGTATCCGTCCGCCATAAGTTTTCGTGCCAGACCGGCACTTGTATATTCACTGGGTCAGGCGCAGTAGAGAACCAGCCTGCGGTCTCTGGGAAACCTGTTTTTCCAGGCAGTGATATTTTTCGGATCCCCCCGGACAGCAGATGTTATTTTAAATTCAGATATGTTCCAGTCTCGTCCCTGGCGGACGTCCAGGATGGTGACAGTACCTGTATCCATCCAGGTTCTCACGGTTTCTTTGGAAACGATGGAAACCGTATCCCCTGCCATGACAACTGACAGGGGCAAAAGAAAAAAAACGGCCAGTAATGCGGTCACAAATCTTTTCATGGTAATCTCCTTTAATAAGGTCAATCATCTTTCAGAATTAAACCCTTTTAATCAATATAAGCATGATTTGTCCCCTGTCTTCAGATCCAGAGATCAGCCACCGGCGTGTCCGGGGTGAACTGGTCCGCCATCTGGGCTAAAAAAAGTTCCGCGGTTGCCAGGGCATCGGTGAGGGCATGGTGGGGCCGGTATGGGGGAAGATTGTACCTTTGTCTGGCATGGGCAAGGCGCAAGGAGGGGCTGTTTTTTTCTCCCATCCACCGCTGGATAAAATTCGGTCTGAATACGGGATGCTTTCGGGATTCCAGTTCCATGGTATCCACAACAGGGAATACCAGCGTATCACCGGTCGCATCCAGCACCGCCTTGCCGAGAAAATCCCGTTCAATGCGGTTGTAGTGGACCAGCACCACCCGGCCAGCCATGGCCTGGAGCAGTGGTTCCAGAATGGTGGAAAAATCGGGGGACGTGCCCATGTGGGTATGGGTGATGCCGTGGATGGTGGTCTGGATGTCAGATATTACATGGTCAGGCCGGACCACCCAGTACCGGGCACCGCTGCACAGAATGCGGTCATAAAAAAGGGGAAGAAACCCGACACTGATGATGGCATCGGTTTTGGGGTCCAATCCGGTTGTTTCCAGATCCAGGGCCAGAAATTCCACCTGCTTCACCAGGGTGTGTCCGGGAATGTGCCCTGCATTGTAATAGGCTTTGAGCCGGGGATCCCGGGCCTGATCCGCCAGAAGAGACAACCGGGATTCCCAATTCAAGGGTTGTTTGTCTGATATTGTGTTTTTTCTGGTCATTTCCGGGAGGGATTGATGCCTGTCTGCATGGCGGGTGACACATTATACCGGTATTTGAGAAAGGACTGGGCCTGGGATATGATTTGAAAGGCATCTTTGAGATGGTTGCGCTCAAAGGAGGAAAGGGTTTCCGGTATGACATTGTTGTCCGGGGATATGCCTGCTTCCACCTGTCTGGCCTGGTGGCGGATACGCACAATGGAGATCAGTTCAAGGGCATCCAGCAGGTCGTCACCCACGCCCTCTGCCAGCAAAGGCGTTTCTTTGACATGGGCCAGCCGTTCTTCGGTATTCAAGGGCATGGCGCCGCAGGCCAGGGCATGGACCCGGGCCAGGTCGGCAACAGGGGCCGTGCCTCGGCGTTTGAGGTTGAAGGTTTTTTGATGCCGGCCGTCATGCTCCAGTACAAATTTGCGGAAAAATCCCAAAGGCGGGCTGCGCAGCAAAGCATTTCTTGCCAGGCAGGCAAGAAAGCGCTGGCTGTCCTTTGCCTTGTTCATAACCAGTTGCCGCAGCTGCCTGGCAAAACCGGTTTCACCGAAAATACCGTCCAGGTCGAAAAAAATGGACGCATGGAGCAGGGCTTCGGGATCAGGAGTATCAATCCAGTCAGTAAAATATGTTTTCCAGACACCCAGTGGCTGGCGCCACTGGGTGTTGGTGGCCATGATATCTCCTGTGCAGTAGGGAAACCCGCACTGGTCAAGGCCGTCACTCAAGAACTGGGCCAGGGCCTTAAAGTAAGGATCATGGGTATCCGGATCAAAGGTATCGTCCAGGACAAAGGCATTGTCCTGGTCCGTGACAATGGTCATTTCATCTCTGGCCATGGACCCTAAAGCCAGAAGGCAGTAAGGGATGGGCGGCGGCCCCAGTTTTTTTTCCCCAAGCTGGAGCAGGCGCTGGGAAATACTGATGCCTATGCGGGATATGGCAGCCCCGATTGTATGGGAGTTGGCGTCTTCATTCACCAGCTGCACAAATAGCTGCCGGATTTTCGGGGATATGGTAGCCAGATTTTCTACTGTTTTCTGTCGGAAAATATCCCCCACCAGGTAGACAGATCCATGGGATTCGTACCGGATCAGGTCTGCCACCGTAATAATTCCTACAGGCTTATGCTGGTCTAGGATGGGCAGATGGTGGAGGTTGTGGCGCATCATGGTCAGCATGGCATCAAAGGCATAGTCCCGGACCTGGAGACATATGATATCCGTGGACATGATGGTTTCCACAGAAGAGGACAGGGGCAGGCCTTTGGCAATGGCCCGCTTGCGCAGGTCTCTGTCCGTGATCAGCCCCACAATGGGCGACTGGTTCACAGGGGGATCGTCTGTCACCAGTACCAGTGAGGAAACCCGCTTTTCAGTCATAAGCACGGCAGCCTGCTGGATGGATATCTGGGGTGAGGCGCTGACAATATTCTGGCGGATCAGTTTATGAACCTGGGATGTCATTAACGGATTCCGGTTTTCATGAACAGATCGGCCTAAGGCATTTTTCAGCCGGGTACTGTGGTCTTCCTCCATGAAGTCAGCAAATCGGTCATAGGTGTCGATCAATTGCTGGAACGGTGCGTCCGGTATCTTATAAACCAGAGTATCTTCAATGGCCCTGGCTGCATACCGCACCTTTTTTTTGCGCAGCAGGGCAAACTGGCCGAAACATTCGCCTTCTCCCATCCGGGTATACAGCTCACCGGAGCTTCTTAATATTTCAACAGCACCGCTGCGGATGACAAACAGAAAATGGTTTTCCTGGCCCTGGGTAAGGATCATGGACCCTGCCTGAAAATATGCGACTTCAATGTGGGGGACCAGTTCATCCACAACCTCTTCGGGCAGGTTTCGAAAAGGGGGATGGGAAAACAAATGGTCCCGTATTTCAAACAATTCAATTTCCATGGATCTGATTATACCTGTAAGCTACTTTTTTTCAAACCGGAAATTAAAAAATACCCTTTTCTTTCGTGTCCGATATCTGATAAAAACCCATAAATGGAAAAAAAGGATCACCGGTAAAGGAGAGGACATGGAGTATTGTTATTATGATTCCCCTGTGGGCCGGTTGCTCATCGGCGGGACAGGAAAACTGGAGTTCATCAGTTTTCCCAGGGGAAAGTTCCGGCACAAGCCACAGCCGGGCTGGGTGTATTCCACCCAGCCGTTTTCAGATGTCCTGTCCCAGCTGGCTGCGTATTTTCAAGGGAAGCTGACCCAGTTTTCCCTGGAGACTGCCCCTGAAGGAACCGATTTTCAGCGCAGGGTCTGGCAGGCGTTGGCAAAAATTCCCTATGGCACCACCATCTCCTATGGGGAACTGGCCGGACGGATCGGCAACCCCAAGGCATCCCGGGCCGTGGGCATGGCCAATGCAAAAAATCCCATTCCCATTGTCATTCCCTGCCACCGGGTGATCGGAAAAAACGGCAAGCTCGTCGGCTTTGGCGGGGGGCTAGATATCAAGGAAAAACTGCTTGCGCTGGAGCAGCAGGCCCCATAGGCATTCACCTCAAAAAAAAAGAGACAAGGCCATGCCCAAGGAGATTTCCCACTGGTATCTGGCCGGCCTGGTCAGAGAAAACCTCCCTGAGGAGTCTGTGTTTTACAAACCGGTCCATACCCATGAAAACCTTTTTTTTCTGGGGGCAGTGGCACCGGATATCCCGTTTTATTACCTGGTGGGTCCCAAAAAAATCCGTATCCAGGCAGCAGCTGAACCTTTTCACCGTCCCGATACCCGGGGTCTGGCACCGGTGCTGTCTTTTTTTGACAGCATCTTGTTTTCACAACCAGATCCTGCCGCCCTGTCCCTGGGCGCCGGCATCATCTGTCACATCCTTTCAGATACCGCATTTCATCCGCTGGTCTATTATTATTCCGGCATGTCCTCTGTGCATCCTGGGGCTACGGCCCGACACCGGCAGTTTGAAACCGCTTTGGACCTGTATTTTCAGCACCTGGCCGGTCCCGGCGCCGGAACCTGTCTGGGCAGTATTCTGGAGAAGGTTGAAGTTTCAAAATCCAGGCTGCTTAAGCTTTTGGGGGAGCTGTTCAATCTTTCTGGATCCCATGAAAGAACCTGCCTGGGATATGCTGTCCGCTCCCATGTATTTTGCCAGGCCATGTTCCGGATCACCTTGCTTTACCGCATACTGCACCCCATGAACCTGACCCGGTACCGGTTGTTGGATTCGGTTTTGTCATTGATGTACCCGGTGGCCCAGGGGGTGGCACTGCCCTTTTTTTACCAGGAGTTTCACTACCGGGATCCGGTGACCGGCAGGCATTGCAAAGCCGGTATTCCGGATCTGACCCGGCAGGTGAAAAGATCTGCCCTGTGCCTGCTGGGCATGGTGTCTGCTGAACTGAAACAGCAAAATCCCACCGGGCCTCTGACAGGGCATCCGGACCTGCCTGATATCCGGCCGGGTATACCGGTCTGCCGATTCTGGAAAAAACAGGACAATTTGTTAACCGATTTATACCAGACACAAGGGTGATTCACCCTGTGTGAAAAGGAGAAACCTTTATGATCACGGCACCGGCAGATAAACGCACGGTATTCGGGTGGGTTTTGTTTGATTTTGCCAATTCAGCCTATACCACCCTGGTGGTCACTTTCATCTACGGCACCTATTTTGTATCCGCCATTGCACCGGACAAGGTTGCAGGTACGGCACTGTGGTCCAGGGGAATCACCATGACCGCCCTTTGTGTGGCATTTTTGTCCCCCATACTCGGGGCACTGGCAGACCAGGGCGGGCTGCGCAAGCGGTTTTTGTTTTTATCAACCGTGGTGACAGTGGCCGGGACAGCCGCCCTGTTCTGGGTGGCACCCGGCCAGATATTCTGGGCACTTTTCTTTTTTGTGATATCCAATATCGCCTTTGAATTTTCCAATGTGTTTTACAATGCATACCTGCCCGATATTTCCACCCAGAACAATATCGGCAGAATTTCCGGGGTGGGCTGGGGTGTGGGGTATATCGGGGGGTTGGCCGCCATGGTGGTGGCGCTTGTGGGGTTTGTGAGCCCGGAAATACCCTGGTTCGGCCTGTCCACCACAGATGGGGTCAATATCCGGGCCACCTGCCTGCTGGTGGCTGCCTGGTTTGCCCTGTTTTCCATCCCTTTGTTTTTGTGGGTGCCTGAAACGGTGCCCCTGGTCCGGGCAGACAAGACCCGCATTGCGAAAAGCGGATTGGCTGATCTTATGGATACATTGAAAGAGATTAAAAAATACCGGCAGATCGTCCGGCTGCTGGTGGCCCGGATGATTTACAATGACGGGCTTGTAACCATTTTTGCCTTTGGCGGCATTTATGCCGCAGGCACATTCGGGTTCAGCTTTCAGGAGATCATGATTTTCGGCATTGTCCTGAATGTTTCTGCCGGCATCGGGGCCCTGATCATGGGCATATTTGATGACCGGCTGGGGGGGAAAACCACCATTCAGATCAGCAATTGTGTCCTGGCCTTGGCTGCCCTGATGGCGGTGCTGGCACCGGACAAGACATGGTTCTGGGCGGCAGGTATTCTGGTGGGTTTTTTTGCCGGTCCCAACCAGAGTGCCAGCCGTTCTCTTCTGGGCCGGTTTGTTCCTGAAGAAAAGGAAAACCAGTTTTACGGTTTTTTTGCCTTTTCCGGCAAACTCACTGCATTCATGGGCCCCCTGCTGCTGGGATTTTTCACCCAGGTGTTTGCATCCCAGCGGGCAGGGGTTTCCGTGGTGGTTCTGTTTTTTGTCATCGGCGGGCTTTTGCTCACCCGGGTGGATGAAAAAAAGGGCATTGCCGCAGCCCGGCAGCTGCGCTGACAGACAAAATGAAGTCACAGGGGCACCTGAACAGCGCAGATGTAAATGCTGCTGCCGGTTTCAGGCTATAGTTTTTTTTCCAGTTGAATGGCTGCCGTGAGCAACGGGTCCCAGGTGGGACTGAAAGGCGGTGCATAGGCCAGGTCTGTCTGGATAAAATCTGCAACAGACATGCCTGCATGCAGGGCTACGGCCACGGCATTGATCCTGTGGGCCACACCGTCAGTCCCCACCATCTGGGCACCCAGAAGCTGCCCGGTTTTTTTGTCCCCCACCATATTCACATAAATTTTTGCCGCACCCGGCTGCCATTTCACCCGGGACCAGCTGGTGATCAGGTTTTCCACCGGATCAAATCCCGCTTTTTTGGCTTCGGACAGGGTCAGGCCGGATCTTGCCACGGCCATATCAAACACCTTGAATACTGCGGTGCCTGCCACACCCTGAAGGGATGTTTTTTCAGAGAACAGATTATCGGCAACCGCCCAGCCTGCCCGGTTTGCCCGCAGGGCAAGGGGTATCCACGTTTTTTTGCCCGTAACCACATGAAAGGCATCCCCGCAGTCGCCGGCTGCAAAAATTTCCGAATCCGAGGTACGCAGGTATGGATTCACGCTGATGGATTCAGAAACACTGAGTGCCAGGCCCGCCTTTCGGGCCAGGTCACTGCAGGGACGTACCCCTGTGGCACCCAGGGCCAGATCAGCATCCAGGGTGGTGTTGTCACAAAGCAGGCGCACCCTGCCCTGTGTTTTTTCAATGGATGTCACAGTGGTTCCCAGGTGGAGATCTACCCCGTTTTGGGACACCTCCTCCTGTACAATCTGTGCCATATCCTCCGGCAGCCAGGGCAGAAACCGTGATGACGGCTTGACCATGCACACATGGATGCCCAGTGCTGTGAGTGCTTCGCACATCTCAAGGGCAATATATCCCATGCCCATGATGGCGGCATTTTTTGCCCCGCGGTCCTTTATGGCCTGTTTTATTTGCCGGCCGTGCTCCAGCTGTTTTAAAGGCATGAGCAGTTCTTTACCCGGCAGGTCAGGCAGGGTGGGTGCGGCACCGGTGGCAATGAGCAGTTTGTCGTATCCTGTGCAAAAAGGTTCATTGTCAGCGGTTTTTCCGGATACCTGTCTTTTGTCCCGAAGGATGGCGGTGACCTTGTGGCCGGTGCGCAGATCGATCCTGTGTTTGTTGATAAATTCTGCTGCTGTCCGGACCACAAGTGTATCCATGGGGGTCTGGGGATCGGCAATATTATAGGGCATACTGCATGCGCTGTATGACACGTCATGACTTTGCTCCAGCACCGTGATCCTAAGGTCGGGATACTGCCGTCTGGCACGGCTGGCAGCACTCATGCCGGCGGCATCCCCGCCGATAATGACAAAATCCATGGATCCTCCTAAACTAAACTATTGAGAACAGGTATCCAGCAGCCGGTGCTGGAAATTTTATCAAGCATAAATCTGTTTCTTTGTTTTTTCAAGCGGAAGATTTCCTTGACATCCGGCCGGAAATAGCATCTTTTTATAGGAAAATATCCACCAGTAAAGGAGGCTGCCATGCTTGTCCTGGGGTTGCAGGGAAGTCCGCGCAAAAAAGGCAATTCAGACTATCTTTTGACAAAGTTTTTACAGGTTTGTGAAAAAGAGGGTGCCAGAACCCGCGTAATCCATACGGATGGGCTGGATATCAGGCCATGCAGAGAATTGATCGTGTGTGAAAAAAAAGGCTTCTGTCCTATCAAAGATGAGATGGAGCCACATATTTACGGCCTTATCCGCAGGGCCGATGTGGTGGTGCTGGCATCCCCCGTGTTTTTTTACAATGTGTCTGCCCAGGCAAAGATCCTGATTGACCGGTGCCAGATGTTTTGGGGCCGCAAGTACAAGCTGAAGCTGGCTGATCCTGATGCAGGATTCCGCCAGGGTGTGCTTTTGTCTGCGGGAGCCTCAGGGGGCAAGCGCCTGTTTGAGGGGGTTGAGCTGACAGCACACTATTTTTTTGATGCCATTTCCGCCGGATTTGCAGAGTCTTTGACCTATAAAAAGGTGGAGTCTGCCGGTGCTGTTGCACAGGTGCCCGGGGTGGATACAGATATCCAGAAAGCTGCCGGCCGGGTGATGGCAGCGGTGCAGAACAAACCGGTTCTGGTTTTTGTTTCGACAAAAGGTGCGTGCAGAAGCCAGATGGCGGCGGCATTTGCAAAACAAGCGGCAAAAGGCGATATCCGGGTGCTTAGCGCCGGTATCCAGCCGGCTGAAGATATTGATACGCTGGCCTTAAATTTTATGGCGCAGCAGGGCATTGATATCAAATATCGGCTGCCTGAAACCCTGGATACACTAATGGCTGAGGAATTCACAAAAAATCTGCCTTTATGTGTGGTATGCCTGGAACCGGAAATAACGCCCATATCAGGGGTGAAAACCCTGTTCTGGGATCTGCCCGAAGCAGCAGATGCAGAACATGCTGCCCTTGTGGGAAAAGAGATACAGGCCCGGGTGGATTCCCTGGTAGGTTCTTTAAAACAGGATATGGTTGCAAATAGATGATGGGGAAAAAAGGAGCCAAAATGGGTAAGGTGCGGATGTATGCGGTAATGATTCTTTTGCTGGCAGGCATTCTGGGAATGGTATTATCTGCCGGTGCCCAGGATGTGGATGACAGACCAGGGCCCGTTGAATCCGGATCTCTGGATATGCTTGAGTCCATTATTGCACTCAAGCAGAATCTGGAACAGCGGATAGCTGAAAAAAAACAGGATATTGCAGCCAGTACATCGGAAACACAAAAACAAAACCTGGCAGCGGAACTGGACAGGCTGGACAAGATGCTGGCCTCGGCCGGCCGGGATTTTGAGCGCATTGCCACTGGTGTGGATATTGGTTTGTTTGCTGAACAAAAAAAAGACCAGTTCAACTGGAAAGATGAACTGGTCTCCCTCATAGAGCCCGGAATAACCGAACTGAAACGGGTTACCCAGAAGGCCCGGGAAAAAGCACAGCTCAAAGACGAGCTTTCCTATTACCAGGAACGCAAACCAATTGTCAGGCAGGCCAATGAAAATCTGATGGGCCTGATATCCCGCACCAAAGACAAGACCCTGAAGCAGCATCTGGAAAAGCTGGTGCCTGAATGGCAGGGGGTGGAAAACCAGATCTTAAGCAAGCTGGAAATCACCCAGATGGAGTTGTCGGAACTGGAATCAGAAGAACAGTCACTTCTTGAAAGCTCCCAGGCCTCCATCAAGAACTTTTTTAAAAATCGGGGCCTGTTTCTGTTTATAGCCCTTGTTTCCTGTATCAGTATCGTGCTGCTGATCAGGTTTGCCTACTTGTCTCTGGTCAAATACATTCCCGGATACGCAGCCCAGTACCGCCCGTTTCATCTCCGGGCCCTGGATCTTTTGTTCCGGATTGTGACTTTTTTGGCGGCACTGCTTGTGGTGATCCTGGTTTTTTATGTGTTCGAGGACTGGGTGCTTTTGTCCCTGGCCATTATTTTTCTCATGGGCCTGGGGTGGGCAGCCAAACACACCCTGCCCCGGTTCTGGCACCAGAGCCGTCTGATGCTCAATATCGGGGCGGTACGGGAAGGTGAGCGGGTCGTATACCAGGGGGTTCCCTGGCTGGTAAAACGCATCAACATGTATTCTTTGTTTGAAAACCCTGATCTGGGGCAGACCCTGCGGCTTCCCATTGAAGCCCTCATGGACCTGACGTCCCGGCCCTTTAAGCGCCACGAACCCTGGTTTCCCTGCCGGAAAAATGACTGGGTGATCCTTTCGGACGATACCAGGGGATGTGTCACCAGCCTGTCCCATGAAATGGTGGAACTGGTCCTGCGGGGAGGGGCAAAAAAGGTTTACCAGACCGCTGATTTTCTGGGCATGTCTCCAATGAACCTGTCCGTTAATTTCCGGCTGAAAATCGGTTTCGGCATATCATACAATCTCCAGGCACAAGCCACCCATGAGGTGCTTGAGATTCTGGAAACCCATATCCAGAACCAGCTGGAAGCAGAAGCATATGCAGACTCTCTGCTGAACCTCAGGGTGGAATTTGCCGGAGCCGGGTCATCCTCTCTGGATCTTGTGGTGATTGCTGACTTTGAGGGGAAAATGGCACCCCTTTACAACCGGATCTCCCGGGCCATCCAGCGGTGGTGCACAGATGCCTGTACCCAAAACAACTGGGAAATTCCCTTTCCCCAGCTTACGGTGCACAAGCCGGCAGCGCTGCCGTAACAGACAAGATTTACGAACTGCAGGATAACATGGAGCACCCGGGTTTGTTGCGGGCCCATTCCGGACGTTTTTGTGCAAATTTTTCTTTGCCCGTCTGGCGTTCATAGGGGGATTTCATCACCTCCAGCAGTTCATGTACCATGGAAAAGTCATTGTTTTCTGCCTTGTCAATGGCCATCTGGGCAAGGTAGTTGCGCAGCACATATAGGGGATTCTGCTGGTTCATCTGTTTTTTCTGCATCTCCCTGGGAACCTTCTCCTGGATGATCCGGCTGTGGTACTGCCGCAGCCAGTCAGACAGCTTTTTTTCATATGCCTGATGAATCTGGTCCGGCTGGTACAGGGCCTCTTTGATGGTATCGGGAACCGGCGTTATATCATTTTCAGAAAGGGTTTTGGAAAACTGGACCCGGGCAAGGCCCCTGAAGAACAGTGTGTAATCGGTTTCCCGGGCCTGGAGCAGGGTGAGAAGATTCTTGATCAGAGAAGCATCTGTGTCCGAATGGAAACGGGTCAGTCCCAGTTTCTGCACCATCATGGTCTGCCAGCCCTGTTGAAATGCCCGGGAAAACGCTTCCAGGGCCGCTTTCAAGGGCTCGGCATCATGGATGACCGGGTGTAGGGCACTGGCGAGCTGGGACAGGTTCCACAGGGCGATCTGGCCCTGGTTCTGAAAGCAGTAGCGCCGGCCGTGTGCATCCGTGGTATTGGGTGTCCATAAAGGATCAAAGTTTTCCAGCCATCCATAGGGGCCATAGTCAATGGTAAGACCCAGGATAGACATGTTGTCCGTATTCATCACCCCGTGAACAAATCCCACCCGCATCCATTCCAGAACCAGAGAACAGGTAGTCTGGCATATCTCCTGGAACCACCGGATATAGGTGTCCTGTCCGGGCTCACCCAGGTGGGGAAAATCGGTCTGGATGGTATAATCCATCAGCTGCTGCAACACCCTGTTTTCCTGCCTGGCGCCATGTATCTGAAAATTGCCGAACCGGATGAATGATGGTGACAGGCGGCAGACCACTGCCCCGGGTTCCTCTTTTGGATGGCCGTCATAGAACATGTCCCTTTCCACTGCTTCGCCGGTGAGGGTCAGGCTCAAGGCGCGGGTGGTGGGGATCCCCAGAAAAAACATGGCCTCGCTGCACAAAAATTCCCGTAGGGAGGACCGGAGCACAGCCAGGCCGTCTGCACTGCGGGAATACGGGGTTGGTCCTGCACCCTTGAGCTGGAGTATCCACCTGTTTCCCTGCTGGTTGATCACCTCTCCCAAGTTGATGGCCCGTCCATCCCCAAGCTGACCAGCCCAGTTACCGAACTGGTGGCCCCCGTAACACATGGCAAACGGATCCATACCGGAAAGCAGGTGGTTGCCGGTGAACACCTGCACAAACAGATCCGATTGCCAGGCTTTTTCATCCAGATCCAGCAGGGTTGCAGCATCCGGAGAGACCGCCACGAGCTGCGGTGCAGACACCGGTGTGGGAACTACCCGGGAAAAGCAAGCATTCAGGACCTGGCGGCGGAAATTGGATGGTTCCGGGTCCGGCGGCAGGTTTCGGACAAACCGGTTTTCAAAATGCAGAGAATCAAGCGCGGTGAATGAACGTACAGGAGTCATGTATTTCCCCCTTGTATAGTGTCAGTCATTTATGTTTTTGTTTGTCTTGGCTGACATTATAATCACGGATTAAAAAAACACCACCCCCTGAACAGCGCTTGTTTAAAAAAGAAAGGCTTGTTCACTGATTTTTTTGCTGGATATGGCCTGGATCATCTCTGTAAGTTTTTCCACATGTTTTTTTTCTTCTTTGATGATTTTTTCCAGCCCGGCCAGGGCCTGGGTATCCTGGATAAAGGCCTGGAGAAATTCATAAAACAATATGGTGTCGTTTTCAAATGTGACAAATGTGTCAAGCATGTCAGAGGCGGACCGGATCTGCGAAAAATCCACATCATCCAGAGACAGTGTTTTGTCACCCATCATCTCTTTGATCACATCCGGCAGCATGGTTTCCAGATCAGTGTGTGCGCCAGATGAGCCCAAGGAGTCTTTTTGCTCCAAAAACCACTCCCGGTGGGCTGCTTCTTCATCAGCCATCCATAAGAGCAGGGATTTCAGGGTACGGCTGTTAACCTTTTTTTGGGCTTCCAGGTAAATGGCCTGGCCGTTTTTTTCCATTTTTGCGGCAATTTCAATCAGATCGTTGGGTGTAAACATGGGAATACTTTCCTTGGGGCTTAGGTTTCAAGTCGGTATCATCACAAACCCTTACATAATAAATCATTGCGATTATTTTTTAAACCTATTGATTTGTGGTGGTAAAATAACTATAAAAACCATGAGTAAACGAGGAAAAACCCCCAACACAGAATTATTTTGGATCGGATCCGGGTGAACAACGTATTTGAAAAACTGGGACAATCCAGGCATATGCCACAGCTGCCACAGGTCATGGTTGCGCTGGTAAAGGCCTGCAGCAACGATGATTCCAGCACCCGGGAATTGACCCGGATTATTTCCACAGATCCCTCTTTGACAGCCAAGCTTCTCCAGATTATGGGATCATCCTATGTCAACCTGCGCCAGGAGATTACCACAATCAAAAATGCCGTGGTGTATCTGGGGGTGGACACCATCCGCAACCTGGCCATTTCATCCGCAGCCCTGCATTTTTTCAGCCTTTCCAGAAAACTGCCGGGATTCAGCATGGAGCGGTTCTGGTATCATTCCTATACATGTGCACTCATGGCGGAAAACCTGGCACAAGAACAGGGCTTAGGCAATCTGGATGAATTTTTTCTGGCCGGCCTGCTCCATGACATCGGCCGCCTGGCCCTGATGCAGACCTTCCCCGAAGAATATGCCCCTATTTTGAAAACCAATGCCATGGAAAAGGAAGCAGCCCTGGCTGAAATGGCTGTGTTCCAGACAGATACCCCCCAGGTGAGTGCCTGGCTGTTCCGGCAGTGGCAGCTCAATCCCCTGGTTGCCGATGCCGTGTTGTTCCTCCACGAACCCCCTGAAAAAATCCAGGGGGAGCTGGCCCATATCAGGACCATTTATGCAGCCAACCTGTTGTCAGGCGAAAAAAAACTGGCAGACATGGCAGATCTGGCTGCGCTTACAGGCATTCATCAGGCCCGCATGGAGCAGATGGTTGTACAGATCCAAAATGATGTCATGGATCTGGCCCGGCATATGGATATTTCATTGGATGCCAAAGACCACCCGGCTGCTGAAAAAATGGTCGCTTCAGCTGTCACAGATGCCTCCCTTGTTTATGGCACCCTGGAAAATCTGGTGAAGGCCCGGGACACGGAATCCATTATGGGGGTGGTGGAAAAAGGGTTCAGAATCCTGTTTCAGGTACCCCGTATGTTTTTCTTTTTTCTGGATGAGAAAAATGATTTGCTGACCGGTGCATGCAGCCATCAGGATAAAAATCACCATGTCCTCAAGCGGGTGGCCCTGCCCATGTCAAATCAGACCAGCCTGATTGTTAAAAGTGTTAAAAAGGCCGTCCCCCAGACCAGCATAAACCTGCAGGACCGCCTGGCTGTTTCTGATATCCAGATCCTGCGGCTACTGGAGACCAGCGGGTTTTTTGCCCTGCCCATCCGGTCTGCCGGCAGAATGATGGGAACCATGGTTCTGGGGGGCGATAAGGATCTGTTTCACCAAATTAGCGCCAGTCAGGGTATTGTGGATATTTTTTCCCGCCAGACCGGCATCTGTCTGGAAAATATCTGGATGCTTCAGGAACATGCTCACCGTGTCAGTGAAAAAAAAATGGAAGCCTTTGCCACCATGACAGACAAGGTCATTCATGAGATAAACAACCCCATTGCCATCATCAGAAACTATTTGGAAAGCCTGAGTTTAAAGCTGCCGGGCAAACATCCGGCCCAGGAGGAACTGTCCGTGGTAAAAGAAGAGATGGGCCGGGTTTCTCTGCTTCTGGACGGGTTGTCCAGTTTTTCAAGCCCCAGGATTTCCGGCTTTGAGATGGTGGATGTGAATCAGTTGTGTACCCGGATGATGGAAATAGTCAAAAAATCCATACTCCTGCCCCGGCAGATAGAGACGGTCATGCACCTTGATCCCCATCTGCCCCGGATTAAAACAGACCCGAACGGAATCAAGCAGGTCTTCATCAATCTGATAAAAAATGGCGCAGAAGCCATGGAAAAAGGCGGGGAAATAACGATACACACCCGGTTCCGGCAGGAATCCGCCAAAATTCTCATTGGTGAAAAAAAACAGCTTCCCGGCCACATTGAAATTACGATTTCCGATAACGGCCCGGGCATTGATCCAAAAATCATGGAAAAAATATTTGAACCCTATAACAGCAGCAAAAAAGGAAAAAAAAATGCCGGTCTTGGCCTTGCCATTGTGCATGGCATTGTCAAGCAGCTTAACGGCAGGATCACCTGTGACAGCCAGTTGAAAAAGGGCACCAGGTTTACCATCTTTCTGCCTGTATCAGGAGAGGCTGTTCCATGACTGAACCCAAAGGGCTGAAAACCGGCATCATTCTGGAAGACGAAGGCCTGATTCATTCCAACGATATTGACCGGGTTCTGGCCATCCAGGCAAATGGGACAGAAGACAAATCCGGCAAAAACCGCCGCCTGTTCGGATCCATCCTCTGTGACCTCAATCTGCTCACACCGGTGGAAACCTACCAGGTTCTGAAAAAAAACAACAAACTCATCAGTCTGCAGGATCGGCTGGTATCCCAGAACCTGCTGCCTGCCAGCCGGGTGGCCCAGCTTTCGGCCAGGTCCGCTGAAACCGGAATTTCATTTCTGGGGCTTTTGCTGGAAGAAAACCGGGTGCCAAAGCCGGTGATCCAGCAGATGCTTTTGGACCTGTTTCGCATTCCTCTGCGTTCCATCAGTGATATTGTTTTTTCAGAAAAAAAGCGCAAAACGCTTTCCAGTATCATACCGGCTGCCGAGGCAGGCAGGCACCAGATTATTCCGCTGGTCCTCAAGGAAGAAACCCTATTGTGCGCAATTACAGACCCGGATGCCTTATGTTTTATTGCTGAACTGGACAAAAAAATTCCCCAGTACCGGTTCACCCCGGTTTTTGTTTCATTCTCAGGATTTTCCTGGTTTTTTAAAATACTGTACCAGAAAAGCTTTGATCCCCAAAAAACAGCAGAAAATGTACAGGAGCAGCCGGCAGAGCATGCACAGGAAAATTCAGCACAAAAAAACCGAAACCTGTCCCCTGCGCCTGACTTTTCTGTAAAAATCAGTGATCCTGTGCGTGAAAAAGATAAAATTTTACAACTGTATGAAAAATATGAACAGGCACGGCAGCAGATGGGATGCACTGCGCAGCCCGGGCGAAAGCCGGCATTTTTACAATTTATCCAAAAGCAGCATCAGGCTGTCATCCAAAACTACCGCTGCCGGGCTGTTGCATTTTCTTTTGAAAAACAGGGGGACCGGATAATGATCCTGGCAATTCCCGTCAAACAGGAAACTTGACCATGGCGAACGTCATTACCATCACCAGTGGAAAAGGCGGTGTGGGAAAAACCAGCATCAGCCTGAATCTGTCTCTCTGTCTGGCATCACAGGGCCACAGGGTTTGCCTTTTTGATGCCGACCTGGGGCTGGCCAATGTCAATGTCCTCACCGGTATTTTTCCGGAACATGGTCTTGATGCGGTCCTCACCGGCGAAAAAAAACTGGAGGATATCATGGTCCGCAATTTTCAGGGCATTGATATCATTCCCGGCAGCTCGGGGGTGGAAAAAATGGCAGACCTCACTGGCGCCGAAGCCCAGCGTCTGATCCAGGCGTTTTTGCAGATGGGCAGTTATGATTATTTTATTTTTGATACATCTGCGGGCATTTCTGCCCAGGTCATGGCATTCTGCCGTGCATCCCATCAGATGGTTCTTGTGATCACCCCGGAACCCACATCCCTGACAGATGCCTATTCGTTGTTAAAGGTGCTTTCCAGAACTAACGTACGGGACCTGCCGCCGGTACGGGTGGTGGTCAACCAGGTGAAAACCGCAGCATCTGCCAGATCTGCCTATGCCAAGCTGAGAAAGACTGTCAAGAAATTTTTATCCCTGAAAATTACTGCCCTCGGAATTGTGGCCCGGGATGCCAATGTGCCCATTTCCGTAGTATCCCAAGTTCCTTTCACCATGCTTTTTCCCGGGTCTGCCGCATCCCGGTGCATCCGGTCTCTGGCCACGAAGCTCAAGGATGGGGCTGCCGGTGATCTTCCCATGGAAATATTCTGGGACCAGTGCCTGGAGCTGATGGGCAGCGGCAGGGCAAAAGAAACTGAAAAAAAGCCCCGGGCAGACCAGGTTGAACAGATGTTAACCACCATCGAGGCCCGCATGACGGATCTTCTGGAAGAGGTGGCATCCATCAAGCAGATCCTGATGGATGACCGTGGCAACAAGGCACCGGCCGGCAGGGAATCGGCAACAGCCCTGCCGGAACCGGCACTTGCGCCGTATCCCAAAAAAGCATCTGTGCATAATAAAGCGCAGCAGGGGAAAAAAGAACCGGATCACTACAAAGATCCAGATCAGTACCAGGATGGAAAGCAGGACAGGCAACAGGATCTGCCTCAGCCCCCGAAACTGGTCCTGGATTTTGAATCATGGATGGCGGAACAGCTAAACTAAAAAGAGCGCTCAAACAGCTCTGCCATCGCTTTTTTTGCATCATCCGTAAGGTTCCGGGTACCGGTGCCGGAAAAATTTTTATGGGTGATGAGCGGGGTTACCTTCTGCCAATCATTATCCACCCAGGAAAACCAGTCATTGCGGTCCTGTTCATAAACAAACAAGGGACGGTTAAACAGTTTTCCAAGTTCAACACCCCAGCCTGTACCGCCTTTGACCGTCTTATCCGGCAAAATCCATCCCACCACAAAAATCTGGTACCCGTTGTTGACCATATGGAAAATAGACTGGATAACTTTCCGGATTTTATCTGCTTTGGAAAAGGAGCGTCCCATGCGGGTGGAAACGATATCCATACTGATATCTCCTTTTTTTAATTCTTCCGGGGTGAGCACCCGGATGCCGGACTGGCGGTCTGGCTTATGGCCTTCAAAGGAGAAATTGACCTCTTTTATGCCATACTGCCCAGCCAGTCTGCCGAATTCAGCTTCCGCGCCCCGGTGACCACCACTGTAGAGCGTGAATTGCGATGCATCATTCATGAACAAACTCCTTAATTTATGGTAATTGTATTAATGGAAAAACGTATGGTTGATTTTTGTTTCATGGTTTTTGGGGAAATCATATAAGAAAAACCAGCAAGAATCAACCAAATGGTTTGCACAGGCCCAATTCTTGAGTTGAAAAAACCGGATCGGATTGGTATAGAAAGGCAGAGAACATAATAATATTGCTTTTCATTACCATGAGGTTATTTCGTGAAATCAAAAGCCCTTGAGGTGAATCTCTCCGATACCCGGGTTGACGTATCCATTGATGTGAAATACCAGCAGCTACTGAAAATTTTTGACGGGTATGTGGGAATTTTAAACAGAATGGAGATTTTCCTCAAGGAACTCTCCCACCCCTATAAAAACTGGGAATTTATCGTCAATGAAGCCAGGCATTTTTCCCTGCATTATTTTTATCTGTACAAATCCCATGAAAAAGGGGCGGCAGCCCTGTCCATTTTTTCAGACATTTTTTTGTCAGCCTTTGAAGACAGCGCTGAAAGACAGGTTCAGTCAGCTGCTTCAGATAACCTCATGCTTCTTCTCCACCACCTGGCCAAAGAGTCAGAAGACCGGCTGCCATTTTTTTTCACCGTCATGGAAAAGGCTGTCAACCGGCTTCTCAAATATCAGGACAACGCATTTTTTTTCTTTGTTACCTCCTATTACCAGCCTGATAAACTGGCCAGACTGGTGCTGGACCAGACAGCAGCCCAAGGGATTAAAGCTGAAGACAGCAAATGGGTGGCCAGCATAAACCGTCTGCTCATACGGTTTTACAAAAGCACTTTTGCCTATTGGCTGGAACAGGATGACCCGGTTGCCTGGATGCAGGAAAATATTGATGAATGGCGGCTCAATCCGGCACTTGAACAGGTGTTTCACCAGATTTCCCATGCCAGGATAACCGCCTGGCAGCAGGAGCTGGAGACCCTTTGCCGCAACCAGGATTATGCTTCATTTGACCTGACAGAAGCATTGGTCCGGCTGACCGGATTCCGGGGGTTTGTGAATATTTTTAAAACCGTGGGACGGCAGATCTTACAACATTGTACAGATGAAACCTATGGCAGGCACCTGAAACTGACTTTTTTGTTTTATGCCATCCATGTGCCCGGGCTTTCCATGATACATAAAGACTGCCTGCACGATATCAACCAGACCTTGACCCTTCTCATCGGAGACGAGGATTTTAAAAAAGATATCCCCATTGTCAACCAGACCTTTTCTTTGCTCAAAGAGCACAAGGGCCGTTATCCGGAAACGGTTTTAGACTGTATTCACAAAATCGGGGATGCGGTCTATAAAACCGGCAAGGTGGAATTGATCAACCATTTTATTGACAGGGCTGTGAACCATGGATTTCAGTTTCCCATGATTCAGGGTACAGGAGAAGACTGGCAGATCAAGGGAAATACCGCCCATGTGAAAAATATCCGGGTGTTTTTAAGCCTTATCAGCCAGCAGCCGAAGAAATCCAAACGCCTGCTGTCAGCCCTGATCATCTCTTTGTCCATCGGCGGGGTGTTTATCAGGGATACGGATCTGTTTCCAAGGGATATTACCCGGTTTCTCAATGCGGATATCAAAAAGGTGTACAACCTGGTCAAACAGCTGGCACGGCTGCTGCCGGCATTTTTCAATGAAATCGGTGCGGAAGGCAGCCTCAGGGATATTTCCACCCAGCTGGATGAATCCTGCCACCGCCGGGACCGGCTCATCCATTTTCTGCGCAAGCAGTGCCATGTGGAAAGTTCCAGCCGCATTGTGGATTTTATCCAGCAGGTGATGATTTTCTGGAAAACAGGGGATAAAAATCCGCTGCAGCCGTTTGTTCCACCGTCCATTTATGGTGAGATCCAGGCATCGGGGCGGTTTGTAGATGGTCCGGGAAAAATTCTGCGGTACCTGGAAGACAAAAAAATGCCCCATCCCAGAGATTTTCTCATGTACCGCCAGGAAGCTTTGGATAAATTTATTGAAGAGGTGGACAATGTAACGGAACTGGACCGGCACCGGGTCCGGCTGGCCTTGCGGTTTTACCGGCTGCTCAATGAAAAATACGGCGTGGACCACCTGGAGCTCAAATCCTATCTGTCCAACTTCAAAGCCGACTATATGCCGGAACCGCGGCGGCTGGCAGCCGCCCTGGAAGAATCTGATCTGGAAACAAAAATTGAGTTTCTGCTCAATTATATGGGCGAACTCAAGGAGATCATTCTCAGTGATAGAATCTATGAGGTCAATGAAGCCATTTACCACAAGCGCCATTTTGCCGTGGATATTCCTTCCATGTACGGCAGCTACAATGAACCCAAGTTTGATGCACTGGGGCTGACCCTGCGCATTGAAAGCATCGTCAATGTCCTGTTTGAAGATTTGATCAGCAGCATTGATCTGCGGCTGATAACCAAACCCACTTTTGTGCGGATTTATTCCATACTCACCCTGTTTCGCAAAGCATTGAGCCTGGATGGTATTGTGTCCAACAAATTGGATATCCAGATGGAATTTTTAAAATATTCGGTGAACATCACCACCTGTTCCTTTACCCAGTATCTGGATATCTTCAAGGGATTTGTCCGTGCTGTGGCAGATATCATTAACGATTATTTTCATAATATCCATTCCGCCAACCTGCGGCAGATAGAAGCCCGTATCGGCAAAGACCAGATCCAGGAAAAATTTCTGCCCGGCAGTATTGCTGATCAGGATCACCTGGATGAAAAAATGGCAAAAAAACTGGACCAGCGGGCAGCGGACGTTTTTTTCAGGGACCGGATTGCTACCTCCCTGGGACTCCAGCAACTGGATGTTTTTTTGAACCGCATTCTGCATACCCTGTTCCGCCAGTCGGAAAAACTGTCCCAGGATGAACTGAGTGTTCTGCTCAACTATGACCCCAAATGTGCGGTCACCCCCATAGGGGATGAGCAGCTCATGAACCAGAATATCATTTTTCTGGGGAACAAGGGCTGGAATCTGATGCGGCTCAAGCATTTGGGCGTGAAAGTGCCTGACGGGTTCATCATCACCACCGAGGTGTTCCGGTGTCTGGACCTTATCGATTCCTACAGCCCGGCTGCCGTAAACTTCAAACAACTGGTGGCAACCATGCTTTCCCGCCTTGAAAAGCAGACGGGGTTGTCCTGTGGTGATCCAGGAAAACCGCTATTGCTGTCGGTGCGCTCAGGCTCTTCCATTTCCCAGCCCGGAATGATGGATTCTTTTCTGAACGTGGGTATAAATGAAGAGATTGCTGCCGCCATTGCAAAAAAAACCGGCAATCCCTGGTTTGCCTGGGACAGTTACCGCCGGTTTCTTCAGCAGTACGGCATGACTTTTGGTATACACAGGGATGAATTCGACCAGATCATTGCCGTTCATAAAAAGCATGCCGGCATAGATTTCAAGCGCCATTTCACAGGCCAGCAGATGAAAGCGGTTGCCCTGGCCTATAAAAACCAGCTGCTGCTGGCCGGCATCGATATTGTGGAATCTCCCATGGACCAATTGTTCCTGGCAATCCACAAGGTGTTTTCTTCCTGGAATTCCAACCGGGCCATTGATTACCGCAGGATCATGGGGATTTCAGATGACTGGGGAACGGCTGTCACCGTACAGTCCATGGTGTTTGGCAACCTGTCACGGCAGTCCGGCTCCGGCGTGGCCTTCAGCCACAGCCCCAAGCTGCCCGGGGATGCCATCAGGCTGTGGGGGGATTTTACCATTGGAAATCAGGGAGAAGATGTGGTGGCAGGTCTTGTGAGAACCCTTCCCATTTCAGAAATGCAGCGGGAGCTGGAAAAGCGGGATACAAAGATCAGCCTGGAAAAGGCCTTTCCCCGGATTTATGAGCAGCTCAAAAACATTGTCCAGAACCTTATTTATAAACGGGGATGGAACCCCCAGGAAATGGAATTTACCTTTGAAGGACCGGAACCTGAAGACCTTTTTATTCTCCAGGCCCGGGATCTTTCCCTTGGGGATCACAAAAAGCAACCTGAGTTCATTGCAGATGAAACCTGTTTGAGAGAGGCATTTCTGGGCCAAGGCACCGGGGTTTCCGGTGGGGCCATGAGCGGCCGCATCGTATTTACCCTTAAGGAAATTGATGCCTTCCGCCGCCAGGACCCGGATGCCCATCTGATACTGCTGCGCAACGATACCGTGCCTGACGATATTCTGGAAATTGATGCAGCCGACGGGATATTGACTGCAAAAGGGGGATTGACATCCCATGCAGCCGTGGTGGCATACAACCTTGGCAAAACCTGTGTGGTGGGGTGTGAGAACCTGGAGTGCAGTGAAACCGAAAAAATCTGTCATCTGGCAGGCCGAAAAATGAAGGTGGGGGATTATATCAGCATTGATGGGAACAAAGGCTTTGTGTTTAAAGGAGAAATCAACGTCAACCACAATTAAAGTTGAGGTGAATCATGAATACCAACCACAGTACAATTCTGGGTATAAACGGTCTGGGGCGTATCGGCAAGCTGACTTTGTGGCACCATGCCGGACGTAAATATTTCAAAAAAATTGTCATCAACGTGGGCCGGGAAGTGGGTGGGGGGCTGTCGGATATTGTTCATTATCTTGAACGGGACTCCACCTACGGCAGCCTGGCAGCCTTTTTGAACGGGTTCCAGGGACCGCCTGTGATCACGGATATTAACGAGGCAGATTCCAGCCTGCAAGTCAACGGCATTCCGGTAAAGATTTTACGGCAGTTCCGCAATCCCAAAGATATCGAGTGGGCACAGAACAAGGTGGATATTGTGGTGGATACAACCGGCCAGTTTCTGGATCCCAACCAGACACCAGACAATCCATCCGGATCCATCCGGGGCCATCTGGAAGCAGGTGCGGCCAAAGTCATTGCCTCTGCCCCATTTAAGCTGAAACAAGGGGCATCCATGCCGGAAGACAGTGTTACCACGGTAATGGGCATCAATGACAAAGACTATGACCCGGTACGTCATGCAGTGATCTCCAATGCCTCCTGCACTACCACCTGTCTGGCCCATATGATCAAGCCCTTACTGGATTATTTCGGCATTGACAGGGTTTTGTCCGCTTCCATGGCCACCGTGCATGCAGCCACCGGATCACAGCAGGTCCTGGACCGGCTCCCCAAAACCCAGGCAAAGGATCTGCGTAAAAACCGGTCCATCATGAACAATATTATACTGACCACCACCGGGGCAGCCAAAACCCTGCAGCTGGTCATTCCTGAAATGGCAACCATCGGGTTCATTGCAGAATCGGTGCGGATTCCCACTTCCACAGGTTCTTTGATCATTCTGGTTATGAATTTTCAGGAAGAATTGAACAAAAAGCCCATCCGCCGGGATCTCATCAACGAAATCTACCAGAACACTGCGCAGAACAAGGACAGCTACCTGGTCTATTCCGGTGATCAGAACGTTTCCTCTGATATCATCGGCACCCCCAGGGCTGCAGCGGTAATCGAGGGCCATGAAACCCATACCCGCACCGGTGCCATTAATATCAATCTGGCGCATATGCGGGGTATTGACAAAGAGGTGCTGGAAACCATCCAGGACCATGTGGGCAGTATCCAGGTCACCCAGGCGGTTATCTACGGCTGGTATGACAATGAAATGGCCAGTTATGTCAACCTGCTGGGAGACCGCACAGTTTCCATTGCCGAATCTTTGGCCTGATCACCAATGTTAGATATGGGTGAGGCCTGAATCAACCCTTGAAATTAGCTGGATGCGTCCTATAATTACTGTTTTTATACATCATGATAAGGATTGGTTTCATGGAACCCACACCCCGGCCCTGGAAAGCATGGAAGCAGAGATTGCTGCGCATTGTCTGGCATAGTATCCCCTTTGCTGCAGTGGTCCTTGCTGTGCTGTTTGTTGTTTTGCCCCTGGGCAGGAAAATTACGGCACAAAAGGCAGACCTGGCTGAGCAGCAGGCCGGCCAGATGAAAAAAGAGCAGGCTCTGACCAGAGTGATCACCCTGGAGATGGTTCCTGAAGACCTTGCTGAAACCATCACCCTGCCCGGGGTGGCCAAACCCTGGAAATCTTTGCAGGTGGTGTCTGAGGTGTCAGGAAAGATCATGGAAAAAAACATTGATGACGGCAGTGTTGTAAATCAGGGTGATATTCTGGTGGTTCTGGATAAACGGGACTATCAGAATGCCTATGATTCCGCAAAGGCATCCTATGAGACGGCCCTGGTGAATCAAAAGCGGTTTGAAGCCCTGTCCAAACAGCAGTTTATCACCCAGTCCCAGGTTGATGATGCCCGGGCCCAGGTCAAGACCACCAGAGCTGCCATGGAAAATGCGAAACTCAACCTGGACCGCTGTACCATCAGATCCCCCATGGACGGCATAGTGGACCGGTCCCATATTGAAGTGGGCAGTTTTCTGGGGGTGGGTGATCCTGTGGCCAAACTTCTCCAGATCCATCAGCTGAAAATTCAGGTGGGCATACCGGAATCTGACGTGCCGTCTGTGAGACGAATAAAACAGTTTGACATGATTATCGATGCTTTAGGGGGCAAAACCTATACCGGTCAATACCATTATCTGCAAAAAACCTCTGATAACCTGGCCCGGCTGTACAACCTGGAAATCCGCCTGGATAATCCGGGTTTTGAGATTCTCCCTGATATGTTTGTCCGGGTGGTTGTTGTTAAAAACAGGGATGCCAAAGGCCTTGGGGTGCCCATGTATGCCCTGGTCACCAGGAACAATAAGACCGGGGTGTTTGTGGAAGATCAGGGCCGTGTCAGGTTTAGCCCGGTTGAAACCGGGTTCCAGGACGGTTGGAAAATCCAGGTTGTTTCCGGACTTTCTGCCGGTGAGCATGTGGTGGTGGTGGGGCACCGCATCATTGAAGACAATGAACTGGTGCAGGTGGACCGGCGGGTCCAGTCTATGGCGGAACTGGAACAATGATTGTTTCCGATGCTGCCGTCAAAAACCGGGTGTCAGTGCTGGTACTGGTGGTGATCATCGCCAGCATCGGGCTTTATTCCTATATGGTGCTGCCCAGGGAAAGCACCCCGGACATCACCATCCCGTATGTGTTTGTGAGGACCGAATACAGAGGTGTGTCAGCATCGGACATTGAAACTGCGGTTACCATCAAGATTGAAAAAAAACTCAAGGGCCTGGACAAGATCAAAAACATTTCTTCTGTCAGCTCCCAGGGCCTTTCCCAGATCAATATTGAATTTTTACCGGGCACTGATATTGACGATGTGCTGGTCAAGGTCAAGGACAAGGTTGATGAAGCCAAAAATGACCTGCCCACCGATCTGGAAAATGATCCGCTGGTGTATGAGGTCAATTTTTCCGATATGCCCATTGTGGTGTATTCTCTGGCAGGGGACTGCGGTCCCAGGCTGCTCAAGAAAATTGCCGATGATTTAAAGGATGATATCGAAGCGGTTCCCGGTGTGCTGGAGGTGGAGATAACCGGGGGCCAGGACCGGGAAATACGTGTGGAGGTGGATACAGACAAGCTGGCCTACTACAGAATTCCCATCACCAGCCTGCAGCAGGCTGTGGCGGCTGAGAACCAGAACATCTCAGGCGGCGCAATTACCTTAGGGCATGGCCGGTACCAGCTCAAGGTGCCCGGCGAATTTGACAGACCCGAAGAAATCCTGACCCTGGTGGTGGCTACCCACAACGGCCAGCCCATCTATCTCAAGGATGTGGCAAAGGTGGTGGACGGCATCCAGGAGGAAACTTCCAGATCCCGGCTCAACGGCTTGGATGCCATCAATATTTCGGTGAAAAAACGGGTGGGGGAAAACATCATCCGCATCTCGGAACAGATCGATGCTGTCGTTGCAGCGGCGGAAAAACGTTTCCCCCAAAATACCACTGTGACCAAGCTCATGAATAATGCCAAGGATATCAAGGCCATGGTGGCGGATCTGGAAAACAATATCATTTCAGGCCTCATTCTGGTGGTGGCGGTGCTTTTTGTGGTGCTGGGTATCAGAAATGCTCTCCTGGTCGGGCTGGCCATTCCGTTTTCCATGTTTCTGTCCTTTGCTGTTCTACATGCCCTGGGCATCACATTGAACATGGTGGTGCTGTTTTCTTTGACCCTGGCTTTGGGCATGCTGGTGGACAATGCCATTGTAATTGTTGAAAATGTGTTTCGGTACATGCAGCAGGGAGTTCCCCGGGTAAATGCTGCAATGAAAGCCACCAGTGAGGTGGCATGGCCTGTTATCGGCGCTACTTTCACCACCCTGGCCGCGTTTTTTCCCATGATTTTCTGGCCGGGTATCATGGGGGAATTCATGTACTACCTGCCGGTTACCCTGATTATCACCTTGAGTTCTTCTTTGTTTGTGGCCCTGATCATTAACCCTGCCATGTGCGCTTATTTCATGGGAAAATCCCGAAAAAAGGGACAGAAGACCCTGGATCTGGAAGCGATCCAATCCCGGGGAGAACAACCTGTCGAAATTTCGGGCCTGTTTTTAAAAACGTATGCCCGGATTTTGAACAAAGCTTTGCGCCATAAACTGACGGTGCTGGCTGCAGCTGTCGTTGTCATGGTAATTTTGTTTCAGATCTGGATGCTCAAGGTTGGTATTGAAAAACCGGTGGAGTTTTTTCCTGCCATTGATCCCAGATCCGTGTTTGTGAACATTGATGTGCCGGAGGGGGCGGACCTGGAGTTCATTGATCAGACGGTCAAACAGGTGGAAGCAGCTGTTGCCGGGGGAATCGACCGGGAATACCAGGCAGCCATGGCCCTGCAGGCGCACACCACTGCCAGGGGGAAAAAATTCATGGCCCCTTCAGACATTAACAACATTGAGCACATATATACCCGGGTGGTCCAGAACAGCGGCGGCAGCGCCGTGTTTGACAGCAATCTGCCCAACCATATCGGTGTCCAGTTTCTGGATTTTGAAGACCGGAAAACATCCACCAAGGCGGATTTAGAAGAGATCCGCAGACGAGTGTCCCACATTCCGGGGGTCAGGATCACTGTGGATGAACAGGAAGAAGGCCCCCCGACAGGTGCGCCCATCAATATTGAAATTTCCGGGGAAAATTTTACAACCCTGAGCCGGATTGCCAGGAACATAAGAAAAGTTGTGGAGAGCGTGCCCCATGTGACAGATGTGCGGGATGACTACCAGGGGGGGCTTCCCTCTGTCCAGGTGAAGATCGATCGACAGAAAACCGCTTTGTTCGGCCTGACCACATCCGCCATCGGCACGGCCCTGAAAATTGCTTATAACGGATTGGATGTTTCCACCTATTATGAAGGGGATGAGGAATATGATATTGTGGTCAGGCTGGCCAAATCAGACCGGCAGGCAGCAGATGTTCTGCATAAACTCATGATCCCCGGCCCTTCGGGTGAGATCGTGCCCCTAACCACCCTGGCTTCTATCGCGTACGAGGGTGCGCTGGGTGATATTGTCCGGAAAAACCACCAGCGGGTGGTCACGGTCAAGGCCAGTGTGGATGAAACCAAAATCACAGGCGCTGTGGCCAGAATGCAGGTTATGGAACTGCTGGAAACCATGGACCTGCCACTGGGTTATACCTACAGGTTTACCGGGGAAGACCAGGAACAGCAGGAAGCCCAGGCTTTTTTGTCCAAAGCGTTTGTGGTGGCCCTGTTTCTGATTTTTCTGATTCTGGTAACCCTGTTCAACTCTGTGGTGCAGCCGGTGATTATCCTGACATCCGTGGTATTGTCTCTGGGCGGTGCTTTCTGGGGCCTGGCCGTGATTGGTTCGCCTTTCGGGGTGATCATGACCGGGGTGGGCATTATTTCCCTGGCCGGGGTGGTGGTGAACAATGCCATTGTACTTATCGACTATACCAACCGGCTCCGGGCACAGGGTATGGCCCTGAAGGAGGCTGTCATATCTGCCGGTGCCACCAGGCTGCGGCCGGTACTGCTGACAGCCGTCACCACAATTCTCGGACTCTTGCCCATGGTAACGGGCATTTCCTATGATTTTCATGTCATGGCGGTGTCCATGACATCCGAATCCAGCCAGTGGTGGCGGTCCATGGCCATTGTGGTGATTTTCGGCCTGTTGATAGCCACCATACTGACCCTGGTGGTGGTGCCCACCCTCTATGCCTTGATTGAAAATATAAAAACCGCTTCAGCCCGGAATTATGCCAGGGTCCGCCGTGTGTTTCTGGGCACAGAGACTATCGAAACAGAGACCTGATCCATCCCAGAATTCCTTTATTACGGGGTTTGTCAGAAGCGGTGTGTTTGCTGCTGACCCGCATATCCACATCCGAGGATGGCCGGGCAGGTGCGGGCAGTCGGACGACACTCTCAGATTTCTGGTTGACATATTCTCTGATTTCATTGATCAGCTCATCCTGCACCTGGGGATTGGAGAGTTTGGAGATGGGATCCAGTCCGTAAAAGGTATCGGACAGTTCTGTTGTCCGGCCATCCCCGCTGCTGCCGATCTGCAGGTTTTCTGCCAGAGCAACGGCAAACTGTGTCAAGGCAGCAATGGGCATGGATTTCGAAGGTGCCAGCTCCGGGGTCTGGTGAAATCCAACCCCTTCGCAGATATGCGGGGGAAGCTCCCAGGTGCTGAGCACGTTGGATGCCACCAGGGCGCTGGTGGTACCGAAAACTTTTTGTTCCACCTCAAAGAGAGGTACTTTCTGTGTTACAGCGGTCTGTACACACCGGTTAAATTCACCGGGCAGATAAATGGCCAGCAGCAGTTTTCCCAGACCATGGAGCATACCGGTGAGATAGAGATCTCCTGGTAGAATATCCATCTCCAGGCTGGGATGACCCAGGCGCCGGTTGGCCACAGCACAGGCCCAGGAGCGTGCCCAGAAATCATTGTAGGTAAATCCCTGGATGTCAGGAAACTTTGGCAGCATTTCCTGAAACACATGGAGACAAACAGAGTTCACTGTTTCGGTCAGGCCGATGCGTATGATGGCAGCCCTGACAGAGAATATCTTTTCCGGCTCGCTGTAAAATGGGGAGTTGGCCACCCGCAGGATTTTGGTGAAAAGACCGGGATCAGACTCCACCAGCTTGGCAAAAGAGGGGATATCAATTTTGTCAATCGGCTGGCGGACCACATCCAGAATTTTCTGACTGTTGGCCGGGATGGCGGGAATATCCACATGGGCGGATAAAATTTCCTGGGCAAAACTTGCGGCTATGGTGTTTTTTTCTGCCTGGTTGTTTTCCATAAGCAGTTCCTTATTATATTCAGAGCATCTCGATGGCACAGGCCATGGCAACACCACCACCACCGCACAGCGTGGCCAACCCTAAGGTATCACCCCTATTTTTCATGGCATGGATCAGTGTCACCATGATCCGGGCCCCGGTGGCGCCCACCGGATGCCCCAGGCCGATGCCGGATCCGTTTATGTTGGTGATCTCCCGGTTAAGCCCCAGTTCTTTTTCACACCCCAGATATTGGGCGGCAAACGCCTCATTCACCTCCACCAGATCAAAATCTTTCATGGAAAGCTGTGATTTGTCAAGCAGATTCTTTACTGCCGGCACCGGAGACATGCCCATGATGGTGGGATGGCACGCCCCCATGCCTGAAGCCTTGATCCGGGCCAGGGGCGTTATGCCCAGTTCTCTGGCTTTGTCTGCAGACATGATGACCATGCCGGCGGATCCGTCGTTTATCCCTGAGGCATTGCCCGCTGTGACAGTGCCGCTTTTGGGGATGAAAGCCGGGGGCAGGGCTGCCAGTTTTTCCATGGTCATGCCCGGGCGGAAATGTTCATCTTTATCAAATACCAGGGGGTCTTTTTTGCGCCGGGGCACCATGATGGGAACGATCTCTTCGGCAAAGGAACCGTCTTTTGTGGCGCGTTCCGCATTATTGTGGCTGCGCAGGGCCACCTCATCCATCTCTTCGCGGGTCAATCCCAGATGCTGGGCCACAAATTCGGCAGTATGGCCCATGATATATGGTTTGCCCATGAAATGGGCGGCCGGGGCCTGGCTGGTGTCCAGAGGTGTGGTCTCATCAAAGGGAAGCACATGGGAACCGCAGTGCAGGGCATGAATCATGGCATCCACAAACTGGGCGTCCTGAAGCCGGCACCCCCACCTAGCCTTGGGCACGGTATAGGGGACACCGGACATATGTTCCACGCCGCCGGCCAGGATGACGTCTGCCATGCCTGCCTGGATCATGGCAGCCCCGGAAAGCACGGCTTCCATGCCGGATATGCACACCCGGTTCACTGTAACAGCAGGCACCTTGTCCGGAATGCCGGCCATGAGGGCCGCCACCCGGGTGGTGTTGAGGGTGTCATGGTGTTCCACGCAGGTGCCGTACCGGACATCATCAATGATATCCGGTGCAATGCCGGCCCGTTTGATGGCTTCTTTCATGGTTACACTGGCAATGGCTGCGCCGTTCATCTCTTTTAATGTGCCGCCGAAGGCCCCGATGGCGGTTCGGCAGGCAGAAACAATAACAATATCTTTCATTTTTGATTTCCTGTCTGTTTGTGCAGCAGTCAAAAATCAGATCTGACTGAAAAATGGGTTTTAATCTGAGCCGGTTTGATGCTGCAATATTTAAGATCCAAATGATGCTTCGTCCATATCCAGGGCGCTGGTGTCACCGGTCTGAATGACCGCCATTTTGGCCTGGGCCACCGGCAGCATGGTGTTGATGAAAAAACGTGCGCCTGTGATCTGGCCCTGGTAAAATGCCAGATCCTTTTTTTTGGGATTTTCCGCCAGTTTTTGGGCGGCAGTCACTGCCCGCCAGAGCAGCATCCAGCCCATGAGGGTGTCTCCGGTAACATCCAGAAACGGATGGGCATGGGCAAACGCGGTCAGCATGTTTTCCGATCCCAGGTCTGCGCTAAGTTTTCCTGCGGTTTCCTTCAAATGGTTGAGGGTGGTTTCTAAAATATTTGCCAGGGAGACCAGGCCGGCATCTTTTTTTGCTGCGGCAATGGTCTTTTGCACCTCAGCCACAAGATCCATGAAAGCCTGACCATTGTTGAGGCCCAGCTTTCTGCCCAGAAGATCCATGGCCTGGATGCCGTTGGTGCCTTCATAGATATGGGTGATCTTGCAGTCCCGCAGCAGCTGTTCCTGGGGATATTCCCTGGTGAAGCCGTATCCGCCGAACACCTGGACACCCATGGAGCACATGTCAAAGGCCCGGTCCGTGATATAGCCTTTGGCCACCGGGATGAGCACATCAATGAGCCCCTGGTACCCGGCCTTTTCAGCCGCACTTTTGCTGACCGTTACCATGTCTTCCAGAAATCCCGTATAAAACAGCAGGCTGCGCATCCCTTCTGAAACGGTTTTCATGGTGAGCAGGATGCGCCGGATGTCCGGATGCTGGATAATGGGAACCCCGGCAGAACCTTTGGGTGCTGTCAGGGCTGCGCCCTGGACGCGCGCTTTGGCATAGTTCAGGGCATTGAGATAAGAGGCCCCGGCACAGGCAAATCCCTGCATGCCCACATGCAGCCGGGCTTCGTTCATCATCACGAACATGGCACGCATGCCCTTGTTTTCATCCCCCAGCAGGGTGCCCCTGCACCCTGCTTTGCCCCCCAACGTCATGGAACAGGTGGGGCTGCCGTGAATGCCCATTTTTTCTTCAATGCCGGTACACACCACGTCATTGAAATCTCCTGTGCTGCCGTCATCGTTCACCCAGTATTTGGGCACCAGAAACAAAGAGATCCCGGCTGTGCCTGCAGGGGCTCCTTCAATTCTGGCCAGCACCGGGTGGATGATGTTTTCCACCAGATCGTTTTCTCCGGAGGATATGAAAATCTTGCTGCCGGAAATGGCATAGGTGCCGTCATCATTTTTCACCGCCCGGGTGGTCAGGGCCCCCACATCAGATCCGGCTTCCGGTTCGGTGAGCAGCATGGATCCGCCCCATTTGCCGGTGTACATGTTTTTCAGGTACAATTTTTTCTGCTTGTCAGTGCCGAACCGCTCCACCAGCTTGCCTGCACCGTGGATCAGTATATTGTGAAGCATAAAGGGAAAGTTGGCACCGTTAAAAAAATTGTTGGCTGCCAGGGCCACGGTGGCAGGCATGCCCTGCCCGCCCCAGTGCGGGTCATCACACATGGCGATCCATTCACCTTTTCTGAACAGGTCATAGGCACGGTGAAACGCTTTGGGCACCATTACTTTGCCGCTGTCAAAGGTGCAGCCCGCTTCATCTGCTTCCCGCATACAGGGCAGCAGTTCCTTGAGCGCCAGGTTCCGGGCTTCAGATACGATCAGATCAATGGTTTTTTTGTTGAATTCCTGAAATTTATCATGCCGGCCCAATTGTTGTACATCAAGCTGTTCGTGGAGGACAAAATCCACATCCCTGCGGTCTGCAACAGTCTGTGCCATGGGTACTCCTTTGGTTATCTGGTATAATCGTAAAATCCCCTGCCGCTTTTGCGGCCCAGGTACCCGGCCCGCACCATTTTCCGCAGCAGCGGTGCTGGCCGGTATTTGTCTTCACCGATTTCCCGGTGAAATCCCTCCAGCACAAACAGGATGGTGTCCAGGCCCACCATGTCGGCCAGGGCCAGGGGCCCTATGGGGTGGTTGGCACCTAGCATCATGGATTTGTCAATGTCTTCGGCCGAGGCAACCCCTTCTGCCAGAACAAAGACTGCTTCATTGATCATGGGCACCAGAATCCGGTTTACAGCAAATCCCGGGGCCTCTTTTACCTCGATGGGGGTCTTTCCGATTTTTTCCACAAATTCCCAGGCCATGTTCAGGGTCTCATCGGATGTGGTGAACCCCCGGATCAGTTCCACCAGTTTCATTATCGGCACCGGGTTGAAAAAATGCATGCCGATGACCTTTTCCGGGCGCTGGGTTACGGATGCCATTTCCGTGATGGAAAGACCGGAGGTGTTGGTGGCTACCAGGGTGTCTTTTTTACAGATCTGGTCCAGGTCCTGGAGCACCTGTTTTTTGATGTCCATTACCTCGATGATGGCTTCGATTACCAGATCTGCCTCTGCTGCTGCCAGGTTCAGGTCGGTGGTGCCGGTGATCCGGCCAAGAACAGCAGCTGCCTCATCTTTGTCAAGTTTTCCTTTGGACACGGCCCGGTCCAGATTGGCTTTGATGGTGGACAGCCCGTTTTCCACAAACCGGTCTTCCATGTCCCGGATAAAGACCTGGAAACCGGCCCGGGCAGATACCTGGGCAATGCCCGCACCCATGATGCCTGCTCCGAGAACGCAGATTGTTTTCATTTCCATTGGTATAATGATCCTCCTTCTCTAAGGGGTTTTGGATACTGGACAGAATAAATTAGCCGCTGATCAAGATAGAAAATCATTAAAAAAAAAGCAACAGGTAAATATTGTGGTCCGTTACTGTGAAAAACACACCCGCTACTGTGCAGTTGAGAGCAAAAGAATTTAAACATTCCTTTTGTCAGATAAATAAGTTACAATCTTCAATAACATGATCCCAAAAACCGGAGGTAAACCATGAAATGCATCCAGGCGGATTATGATGATGCTGCACAAAAATTTTCCATGGCCAAAAATGCAAAGACAGAAGACTGGGCTGCCGTATGCCGCAGATTTAATGATGATGTGGAGCGTGTCGGCGATATTTCAGATTTGGACGACTATACAGGTGTCTATGCCTGTATTGATGATATCGGTACAAAGGTGTTTTACCTGGTCCGGGAAGATAACGCTCTGTTCCGCATGAAACGCCGGCATTTTTTTGATAAGATCGGCCTGGCCTGAAATGCCCTGATCAGCAACTTTCCCAAAGACAGGCATTGTGTGCCCGTATGCCTGCCTGCCTTTTTTTATATGAAGGCCGTCAGCCGTCAGTACTCATATCAGATTCCAGTAAACAACAACAAATTTTTTCCTGCTTATTACCAACAGCTAGCGGCTTTCATGTTTAGCTGTGCCCGCCAGGGAATGGCCGGTTATTCAGGAATTGCCTGTTCCGTTTTTTTTAAAAAAAGACATGTGATGTCCTATTTTTTCTTTTGTTAGAACCCGGCCATGGCAGTAATAACAATCCCAAACCATTAAAATAGCCTTTTTCCATTTTTTGGTATGGTTTATGCTTTATGAAACACAAAACCTTACCAATATTGTAAAAGAGGTGAAAATGAACTGGAAATTTTGGAAAAAGTCAGGCACTGCACCCTTAGCCAAGCCCAAAGATTTGTCATCAGATCTGGGAAAATACCTGGTGGTGAATCTGGAATATGATCCGGACTGGGTCTGGCAGCTCAAGGTGGTGATGGATCTGCCAAAGGAGGGGATGTCTGATTTTCGTATTTTTGACCCTGCCATGGCTGCCATGCAGGGGATAACGGTAAAAGACTATCCTTCCCTGGATGAACATAAAAATCTTGTTCTGTTTGACGGCTGGTACAAGAAAGAGTCCAGGGAAATGCATGTCAATGATTATTATCAGGCAATGAAAACCGATCAGGCTGTATGAATCCCTTGTCCTCCGGGGGCTGCAGATATCACTATTAAACCATTGCCAGCGGGACCTAGCCCCTGCATAGGGTGCGGGGCCTGTTGTGCTTTTTATTCGGTGGCGGTGCAGCAGGCCGACCTGGGTCCCGGCCTGCCGCCGGCCCTGACCTGTTTTGACAAAAAGCACCAGCAGCTCATGAAGGGAACCCAGACTTCGTCCCCCAGATGCGCTGCCCTCAAAGGGGTGGTGGGTACCCGGGTTGCATGTACGGTATATGAGGCCCGGCCGGCCACATGCCGGGATTTCAAGCGGTCCTGGGAGAACGGCAGGGCCAACCCCTTGTGCGATCGGGCCAGGGGTGTTTACGGACTTCAGGCTTTTTCCCCGTATTAAAATAAAATTTTTATTTCTGCTCTTTTTTCGAAATAATATCCGGTTTTATGGAATTTTCTATGGGTTTTGTTCTGTTTTTCTATCTTTTTCAAAAACCATCCTTTTTTTATAACCCCTTAATTTTAAAGAGGGATATGGGGCATGCACTGGTGTTGTTTCCCTGTGATCTGACTGTGTAACTCCCTGAAAAACAAATAAAATGATTGACATGATCCGGGAATATCTTTAGATTAAAAACTTTGGAAATCGGTGTATCCCCTTTCTCCAAAATTCGCGGTGACAGGTTTGCATCCCATGGGGTGACCGCTGCAATTTTTTTTGATGAAGGAGAGTTTAGCATGTGTCGTTTGTTTGCACTTACCAGCCAGGATCCGGTATCACCCATGCTGGCAATCAAGGCCCTGGATGTCATGAAAGAAGGCCATGACGGATCAGGTATGGGCCTGCTGCTCCAGGATCTGGGCGGACCGTTTGAGGAAATGAAAGACGCGCCTATCCTGTCGGGTATTTTCAGTGAAGAGGGCATCCGCCGTCTGGATCTTTTCATGATGGATATGGGATTTCTCACCAAGTATAAAATTTCGTTAAAGATTCCCAAAATTCCGGTGGAAGGGATTCCCAGAAGGGATCTGTACCTGATCCGGGCCTATGAACTGCCGGAAGACTGGGAGAATCTCACCAGAGAAGCGCTGGCTGACAGGCTGTCCAATATCCGCTTGAAAATTCGCGAAATGGGAGAAGAAAAAAAAGACATGATGGTATTTTCCTTCTGGCCGGATACCATCATGATCAAGGAAATTGGAGATCCGTTGCAGCTGGCACAGTACCTGGGCCTGGACAGAAAAGAACTCAACGCCCGGGTGATCATGGCCCAGGGACGGCAGAACACCAATTATGCCATTGACCTGTATGCCTGCCATCCCTTTTTCATTAAGGGCTACAGTACCATGACCAATGGGGAGAATACCGCGTTCATCCCCATAAAAGATTTTCTTTCCTCCCGGGGTATCCCTGCCTACACCGGATACCAGTCCGATTCTGAGGTGTTCGCCCATATCCTGCATTATTCACTGGTGGAACTGGGGCTGGGAATTGACGGGTATAAACATGTGATCACCCCATTGCAGGAAAGCGATCTTGTGCAGCATCCAGATGCCGGGTTTTTGTCCCACCTGAAACGCACCTGCCGGTCCTTGATCATCGACGGTCCCAACTGTGTCATCGGCACTCTGCCGGACCATTCATTGTTCATGGTCCAGGACCGAAAAAAACTGCGGCCCGGAGTGGTGGGGGGAAAACCCGGTATTTACGGATTTTCCTCGGAGATATGCGGCCTGGATGCCGTCATTCCGGACAGGGACAAATCCAAAGATACGCAACCCATGCATGTAGACACTGCCATTGTCAGCCCTGAACGCCAGGAGGTACACGTATGTCGTCAAACAGAAGCCTTGAACCTTCCGCTTTAAGCCTGAACGATCTGCCCTGGCAGATCCGTTACAGCAATGAAAGATGCACCCTTTGCGGCCAGTGCACAGCAGTGTGCCCGGTAAAAGCCATTGCACTGGAAGTGTTCAGAAAGCGGGTCATAAAAACATCCATCCGTAAAGACGCGGGCCAGACCAACAGTTATGATACCTTTTACGGAATCCGGCAGCGGACCGCAGTGGAAAATGCCTGTATCGGGTGTGCCATGTGTACCCTGGTGTGTCCCAATGATGCCATTCACCCCGTAAAAAACCCCGGTCTGGACAGGATGAAGTTTCACATCAACCAGCAGGGGGTTCCCCGGCGCAGGGGAGGCCGGCGGAATGCCTCAGCCTCTATTCTGGACCGGATAAAATTTACACGGATTTCCATGCTCACTGACCCGGCCCTGGATGCCGGGCGCCATGAATTTGAAATGCGGACCCTGCTGGGGCGGGTGCTTTCTCCCAGGGAAAACATGAAGCGACTGCGGGAAAAGGGATGGATCCCGCCCGTACGCGAAATTTATCCTTTGATCATTGGCGGCATGTCATTCGGTGCCCTGTCCCCCACCATGTGGGAGGGGCTTCAGATGGGGGTGGTCTATCTGAACGAGGAGATGAACATGCCTGTGCGCATGTGTACCGGTGAAGGGGGATGCCCCCCCAGGCTGCTGCGGTCCCGGTTTTTAAAATATGTCATCCTCCAGATTGCTTCGGGTTATTTTGGGTGGGATGAGATTATCCATGCCATCCCCCATATGAAAGAAGACCCCTGTGCCATTGAGATTAAATACGGACAGGGTGCCAAACCCGGAGACGGGGGATTGCTCATGTGGCATAAGGTAAACAAGCTGATTGCCGCCATACGGGGTGTTCCCCAGGGAGTGAGCCTGCCCAGCCCCCCCACCCACCAGACCCAGTACTCCATTGAAGAGTCCGTGGCCAAGATGATTCTGTCCATGTCCATGGCCTGGGGATTCCG
>JAABSB010000090.1 GCA_011390615.1 Desulfotignum sp.
AATAAGCCAATAAGCCAAGCCTGACCCCGCCCCCCCCAAAACCGCTGTTACACCTTTTTCACGTAATGCCTGGCAAACAGGCCGCTGGGTTTAAAACAGAGCACCAGCACAATGATGGCAAAGGCCACCACGGATTTGAATTCAATGGACACATATCCGCCGAACAGGTTTTCAATGATCCCCAGCAGATAGGCAGCTGCCACCGCCCCGGGCAGGGATGTCATGCCCCCCATGACTGCGGCGGCAAACCCCTTGAGCATGGGATCCCACATCATGAAAGGATGCATGATCACCGGAGATATCAACAACCCGGCCACAGCCCCCACCACTGATGATATCGCCCAGGTCATCATCATGATCCGGTTGGTGCGAACCCCCACAATTTTTGCTGCCACTGCATTCTGCTGTGTGGCTTTCATGGCCAGCCCCAGCCGGGTATATTTGAAAAAAAAAAACAGCAGGGTCATGAGAAGCAAAGCCGATACCAGGGTCAACACCTCAAGTTTGGCAATAAAGATATCGCCGATGATAAAACTGTCATAGGGACCGATGGGAAAGGGCATGGTTTTCTGTTCCGCCCCGAATTTCCAGGAAACCAGCCCCAAAAGGACCATTTCCAGGCCGATGGTAATGACGATGGTACCCAGAATATTGGGATTTTTGGCCCGCCGCAGCACGGCAAATTCCAGAAAGGCTCCCAGGAAAGCGGCAAACACCAGGGCCAGACAAAACGCCAGCCAGACCGGATAGCCGAATGTGGTGAGCAGCATCATGGTGATAAAGGAGGTTACCAGGGCCATCTCTCCCTGGGCAAAGTTGGGAACCTCGGATGTCTTGTAAATAATGACCATGGCCAACCCCATCAGGGCGTAGGAACTTCCCACCGCCACTCCGCTGACTACCATCTGCAAGAAATCAATCATACCCGCTCCCTTTCACGCACCAGCCACCCCCTGAAACCCAATGCCCAACAACCAACGCCTAAACGACAACAATACGGAAAGCCTGACCCCAATACCTTTCAAAACGGCCAGGTCCGCCAGTACCGTTTGGTTCTCAGCCATACTCCGTAAAGACCCAGGGGCTCGAACAGCATAATGGCCACCATGATGGACCCGAACACGATATACTGTATATTGGATACCCCGGTAATGGAAAACCATGACCTGGAAAGGGTTTCCAACCAGTCTCCCAGAAAGGGGATGTTCAGGATATTTCTCAATTTCAGATCCAGCCAACACAGCAGGCCGGCCCCCACAACAGGTCCCACCAGAGACCCCAGCCCGCCAACAACCACCATGGCCAGAAACATGATGGACATCATCAAAGTAAAGATTTCCGGTTCTATGAACCGAAGCACAAAGGCATAAAGACCGCCGCCGATCCCGGCGTAGAATGCGGACACAGCAAAGGCAAGGGTTTTGTAGAACACAATGTTCACACCCATGGTCTGGGCCGCAATATCCGCATCCCGGATGGCAATGAAGGCCCGGCCCACACGGGTTTTGATCAGGTTTCGCATGCCCAGCAGCAGGAGCACTGTTATGCTGATCAGAAGAAAATAAAACTGCCGGTCCGTGTCAACGGACCAGGGTCCGATAACCAGATCGGGGGCATGGAGTCCTTCCCTGCCGCCGAAGATTGCCATGCGGCCGATCACCTGGGTGATGGTCAGCCCGAATCCCAGTGTGGCAATGGACAGGTACGGGCCTTCCAGCCGCAGGGCAGGCAGGCCCAGAAGGAATCCAAACCCGGCCGCCACCAGTCCGGCACAGGGCAGTGCCATCAAAAACGGAAGACCAGCCTTTGCCATCAGAATCACGGTGCCATAGGCACCAATAGCAAAAAAGCCGGCATGCCCCAGGCTGATCTGGCCGGTATACCCTACCAACAGGTTCAGGCCGGCGGCCACAATAATGTTGATAGCGATATAGTTGGCCACATACACATAATAATTGCTGACAACAAAGGGAAACAACAGAAGTGTAACCAGAAGAACCACCAACCAGAAAAAAACCACCGGGGATGTCACAAGTTGAACATCTTCATAGTAGTCGCGCTTCATATCCATGGACAAAAACTCCCTGCTGGAAAAACAGCTTGATTGTCAGATGTGTATTGCATACATATTTGTTTATTCAGGCTGCTGTCAAGACAAAAGAATCAACTGCCGGATAAAAAATCCTGTTCTCCCATGAAAAATTATTCGTTTTTTTATATGTTTCATGAATATAAGTGCTTGACGAAACACTGGGAATGTGGTTTAGCTGAATAAAAATATACGGAGCTTTTACAATGCATTTTGGCAAATCAGACAGATCCTGCTTTTACTTCTGGTATTATTTTTACAGGAATCTGCCTGGGCTGCCATGAGATTGTCCCCATAAACTCACAAGCCGCAGGCAAAACCGCCTGCGGCTTTTTTATTTCCAGCCAAAGGCGGCATTTTTGACCTGCAAAAGGAAACCGCCATGACAAAAACATTCGACATTAATGTAAAAGAGTTCAAGCCCCTCATCCCCCCGGCAAAGATGAAGCAGACGCTTCCTTTGTCTGATGATGCGGCCGGGACCGTTATCACCGGCCGCAGGGATGTTGCAAACATTTTAACCGGCAAAGACCCGCGCCTTCTGGTCATTGCAGGGCCCTGCTCCATCCACGACACCGAAGCAGCCCTGGAGTATGCCCGCAAAATGCTGGCCCTTCGCCGGGAAGTTGCAGACAAGATCAATCTGGTCATGCGGGTGTATTTTGAAAAACCCCGGACCACAGTGGGCTGGAAAGGCCTGATAAACGACCCGTATCTGGATGCCTCCCATAACGTAAACGCAGGCCTTGAAACCGCCAGAAAACTGCTCATTGACATCAATGCCATGGGCCTGCCCACAGCCACGGAAATACTGGATCCCATCACCCCCCAGTATATTGCCGGCCTGCTCACCTGGGTGGCCATCGGTGCCAGGACCACGGAATCACAGACCCACAGGGAGATGGCCTCAGGCCTGTCCATGCCCGTGGGATTTAAAAACAGCACTGACGGTACCCTTTCTGCAGCAGTCAATGCCATGCAGGCCGCCGGCACCCCCCAGCATTTTCTGGGCATTGATCCGGAAGGCAGGTCATCAATTGTTTCCACCACAGGCAATCCCTACTGTCACATTGTCCTGCGGGGCGGAAACACGCCCAACTATGACCCGGTTTCCGTGGGCAAGGCACAAGCACTTCTCAGGGAAAGAAAACTTATCGACAGTATCATAATCGACTGCTCCCATGACAATTCCGGCCAGAAGTTCACCGGCCAGCCCTTTGTCTTCAAAAGTGCCCTGGACCAGCGCCTGGACGGCAATCCCTGCATCGTCGGTCTGATGTTGGAAAGCAACCTGTTTGAGGGCAGCCAGAAATGTCCCGGGGATGGCTGTGCCCTCAGATACGGGGTATCCATCACTGATGAATGCATTTCCTGGGAAACCACAACCAGCCTGATCAACTGTGCCCACAAGCGGCTGTAATCTGGTGTTTTTTCACTGCATGACCAGAGTTTTCACCGCCTGCATATACAGATCAAGGCCTATTATGAAAATATCATTGTGATTGGCACCCGGGATTTTCACCAGGGTTTTTTCCAGGGAAGGACAGGCATCAAACAGGTCCTTTCCCTGGGAAAAGGAGATGAGCTGGTCAAACTCCCCGTGGAGAACCAGCAAAGGACCGGACCAGTGTCTTATTTTTTCATGGTTTTCACACCCGGGTGTGGTGGCAAACCCTGCAGATGCAGGATCAATACCCAGTACGTTCAAGAGTTTTTCCGTGTGGCTGAACCCGCTTTCAACGATCAAAAAATCGACATCAGCAGGCCGTGCTGATGCCAGTTCAATGGCGGATGCACTGCCAAGGGATCTTCCCATGACACCCAGGCTGCCGGTAAATCCATTTTTGTGCAGCAGCTTTTGCACAAAATCCAGAATGGTGTGGCAGTCCGCCATCATACGGGAAACAGTGGGCGTTCCTGTGGACCTTCCATACCCCCGATAGTCCACCACAAAAAAATTCATGCCCATCTGGTTGTACACCGGCCCGAGATCATCATAGTCGGAAACAATCTCCCCGTTGCCGTGGAAAAACAGGATATTGGGGGCCTGTTTGTCCTCCACATGGAAGCAGGCCCCGATCTGCACATGCTCATCCACAGGAATCACGAATTCGTTTGGTCTGGCAGGCCCTGTCCCGCCCCCTGTCCTGGGATGGAAGATACGGGCCAGCACCGCAGGATGGTCCAGTGCGCTGTAATCACATGGTATTTTGTCTGTCATGGCATCACCTCCTGTATCAGTCATACCAGGGTTTCACTTCCCGGGCAAGAGCCGGCAGCAAAGGTCTGAATATTTGCTATAGCAGCGTGCACTTCTATGGGAAACCCCTGGTGGTGTCCTGTGAACGGACCGTCAGAGCCTTAAGGGGGCCAGGTACAATATGCCGGCATGGTTTTCAACCAGAGGGCGGGCTGCCGTTCTTCATTGTTCTTATGCAAACCGGCCCCCGAAGATCTCGAACCGGGCAAAAGAAACCACCAGGGGCGGGGCTTGGGACAAGGCAATGAATATCCCTTGAGAAATCCTGCGGCATCTGGTAGAGGATAATCCCATGAAACATGCGGTGCTCATCAATAACGCACACCTGGAAAACTTCAGTGTCAGAAATCTTGGGGCATATCTGAAATCCTGCGGATACAGGGTATCCACCATCCACCATGAAAGCAGAAAAGAAGCGGTGTTCACCCCCCTTTCAGAACACGCACTGCGCATTCTGGCAGCATACTGCAAAACATGCGATCTGGTGGGAATAACCATTTTAACCACCCATCTGCTGCCCCGGGCCATCCAGATTACCCGGTACCTGAAAGCCCGGATCACTGCCCCCATCATCTGGGGCGGCCCCCCTGTGATTGCAGATCCAAAATATTTTCTGCAGTTTAGCGATCTGGTGTGTGCCGGAGAGGGCGAACAGGTCATGGAACAGCTTCTGGCAGATATTTCCCCGGGCAGGATACCCGGCCTGGGGTATCTAGCACCAGACAACAGGCCTGTGGTCAACCCCCTGCCCCCCATGCTGGATGTGAACCAGCTCCCCATTGCCCGGGTGGACCTGGATGACGGGCATATGCTGACAGAATCCAGTCTGGTGTCTTTGAAAAAACATATCCCGGCAACGCTTTCCACCTACAGTGTGCTTCTGGTCAGAGGATGCCCCTACCAGTGTGCCTACTGCCTGAACAACCGCCTGATGGCAGCGTTTCGAAAAAAGGGGCCCTATGTGCGCAAAATTGCCGTTGACCGGGTGATCCAGGAGCTGGAATGGGCCAGGGACAATATCCCCCATCTGAAACGCATCATTATTGATGATGATGATTTTTTCCTCAATTCAGAAGACAGGATGAAAAAATTTCTTGCCCGATACATGGAAACAATCCATCTGCCGGTATTCTATATCCAGGCCAACACCCGGCAGATCACCCGGGCAAAGCTGAAAATTCTAACAGACAGCGGCATTCCCCTGCGGTATCTGAAAATCGGGCTGCAGTCAGCCAGCACGCGCATCAGCAAAGATATTTTCAACCGGCACCTGGACAAAAAGACCTATCTGGAAAAACTTGGCCTGGTTGTGGACAGCAGGATACGGGTCATGATCGATGTGATTTCCGCCAATCCCTATGAAACAACACAAGACAAAAAAGAAGTGCTGCAATTTTATCTGAAAATCCTGAAAATCATCCTGCACCGCAGCACTGTTGACCAGCCGGTCAAAATCTATGACCACAAGCTGATGTATTATCCCGGCACCCCTTTGTATGAACGGGCCTTGAAGGACCGACACATCCCCTGTGATTACGTGGAAAAGGTATTGCTCAAACGCAGCACCCTGCGCCATCACAAAGAGGACATGGACAATGACGCTTTGATCGTGTGGCTTTTCAATATTGCGGCCCGGAAAAAGGCATTTTACAAAACCGCCCATATCCTGCTGAAGATCATGGCCATAAGGCCTGTGTTTTCCGCCATAACCCATTATAGCCTGGCTGGACGGTTAGGCGCTTTTTTCCGGATCCCCGCAGTAAAAAAACTGACAGACAAAATGCAGATCTGATCCCCTCAGGGCATCTGATCCTTCTGGGGCAAAGAGATGGTAAATGTGGTGCCCCGGCGTTTTATCGAGTCCACCGCAACTGTTCCCTGATGCTGGGCAATGATGTTTTTTGCAATGAACAGACCGAACCCTGTGCCCTTCACCTGCTTGGAAGAAAAAAACAGATCAAAGATTTTCTCCTTGGTTTCCACATCCATGCCGCAGCCGTTATCTGCAATTTTTATCACCAGGTTGTCCCGATTTTTTTCCACCGTAAGGCTGATTTTATGGTCAGGATTGTCCTTGTCTTCCAGGCAGGCATCCACGGCATTATCCAGAATATTGACCAGAGCGGACATCATGAATGCCGCATCTATGTTCAGGGTCTGCGGGGCCTGGGCTGCATCCAGTTGAAATGCAATGGGGTGATGTGCCAGTTTCATTGTCATGGTCTCCTGTATGTCTGTCAGAAACTTTTTTGCCGGCACCGGCTGCCTGTTCATCTGCCGGTCCTTGGAATACATCAGGATATCCATGATCATCTGCTTGATTTTGTCAACATTCTGAGCCAGCAGATCAAGGCCTTCCGCCACATCTGTAAAATTTTTTTTTTTCAGTCCAGACCGGGCAATGTACAATCCCCCGTCAAGGTTGGTGAGCAGCCCTTTGATATTATGGGAAACCGTGCCTATCATCAGGCCCAGAGAAGACAGGTGGCTGGATAACTTGGATTTTTCCACCACCAGCATTTCCAGTTTATGGGTGTATTCCGCCAGCTTCTGGTCTGCAATGAGTTTGTCCACAGCCTTGGAAACGGCCAGTTCCAGAATGTCAACATTCACAGGCTTGGTAATAAAATCTGCAGCCCCGAATTTCAGGCTGGAGATGGTCAGTTCCATGTCCCCGTGGCCTGTTATCATGATCACCTGGGTATCAGGTGCCCTCTGTTTCACCTGTTTGAGCAGTTCAATCCCCCCCATGACAGGCATTTTAATATCTGTTATCACAATGGATGGCTGCTGCGCTTCAAACAAATCCAGGGCTTCTTTGCCGTCTTTTGCCAGAAACACCTGGTAACCGATGTCTGTGAGGGCAATTTCAAGGACATCCCGGATATCTTCTTCATCATCCACAACCAGGATGGCAAATTGTGTCTTGTCCATGGTTCTCTCCCTGCCTTACTGACGGCGGTTTCTTCATACCAATGGCTGCCGGACCTGTGCTTTGTCCATCGGTGATCCGTTATTTTTTTGCCATTGCTTTTCCTGATGGCCCAAATATTTTATCTGTCACGTATATGCGATATCATCGGGCAGATCGTCCGGCACAGGAAAAACAATGGTAAATTTTGCCCCGCCCTGCCGTCCCCTGCCCACCCATATATCGCCGCTGCAGTCTTTAATAATCCCATAGGAAATGGACAGGCCAAGGCCCGTGCCCTTGCCCACCTCCTTGGTGGTAAAAAACGGCTCAAACAACCGGTCTTTAATTCCTTTTTTGATCCCTGTGCCTGTATCCTGAATCACGATTTTCACCTGGTTGTCTGTGGCATCTGTCTGGATGATAATCTGGTCATCTTCGCTGCCCCTGCCGCCCTGCGCTGCCCATTTGGCTTCAATGGCATCTTTGGCATTCATGACCAGGTTGATGAACACCTGTTCCAGGCGGTCCGGATCTGCCAGAATTTCCGGCAGGTCTGTATTTTTTTCCCATACCACCTGGATACCCCGAATTTTCAACTGCTGGTTGAACATCTCAAATGTCTGCTGCAGCACTTGGTTGATCCGGGTTTTCACCAGGCGAATATCGGATTTTCTGGCAAACTGCCGCATGTGCTGGATGATTTTTTCCGCCCGGTCCACATTGGTATCTATTTTGGTAACCAGCTTATACAGAATATCTTCCTTAATGGGCTCTTGTCTGTGGATTTTTTTCAAACAGAAACTGGAGGAGGATTTTATGACCGACAACGGCTGGTTCAGCTCATGGGCGATACCCGTGGACATCTCCCCCAGGGTGGCCATCTTGCTTGCATGGAGCAGGTGCTGTTCTGTTTCCAGGCGCCGGGTGATATCATTGATGGTAATCAGAAACACGTTTTGACCGGAATAGGTTGCCGGCGCCACCCACATGTCCACATCAATCTGTTTGCTGTCTGCTTTAACATGTTTGGCCTTGGATATCTCCTTTCTGGATTTCACCTGCCTGGCCATCTCATCTTTTTCTTCGGGGAGAAAAAAATCTGTAAAGGTTTTTTCCAGCATTGCTGACCTGGAAAATTTATACAGTTCCATGGCCATGATATTGCAGTCCAGGATTTTCAAAGATTCCTGATCCGCAACAAATACAGGATTGGATATATTGTTGAAAATGGCATGGTATTTTTCTTCAGATTTTTGCAGATCTTTTTCCAGGCGCCGGCGCTGGGTGATATCAATACTCATTTCCATGCCTGCCACGATGTTGCCGTCTGCATCCATGATGGGGGCGGTGATAAAAATCCAGTGCTTTTTTTCGCCGTGCCGTCCCATACCTTCTGTTTCACCATAATGAGATCTGCCGTCCCTGAAAGTTTTTTCAACCGGACAGTCAGGACATTTTTCATCCAGCCCTTTGTAGACAGTGTAGCAGAAATCTCCGGGCCGGGGATCAAAGCGTTCCTTGAACACCCGGTTATACTGAATCAGGCGAAAATTTTTGTCCTGGACAGCAATCATGCAGGGGGCATTGTCAAACAAGGCCTGGTATTCATTTTTCTGTTTTTTCAATTCCGCCTGGTGCTTGCCTATTTTCCGGCCCATCTCCTGAACAGCTTCACCTAAAAACCCGATCTCATAAGCAGATCCAATATCAATATTGGCTTCATACTCCCCCCGGGCAATGCGGCGGGTACCTTCCACCAGTTTGAGAATGGGTTTTTTGACAAAGGTAAAAATGATGAAAAAGATGATAACAGATGAAACCAGAATGGTTGAAAGGGCCAGTTTAAATACCCCTTTTTCCATTTTCACCACCTGCTGGTCTATTTCTTTTAAAGACACCACCACATCCAGGGCCCCCAGGATGGTCTGGTCTTTTGGGTGAAAATGGCAATCGCTGGAGGAACAGCCCGGCTCGTTGCATATGGGCTGTACAATACCCAGAAGACGGTGGCCGTCAGGAGACAAAAAAATGCGGAAACGTTCACCAAGGGGCAGGTCTGAGGGCGGGGGATCATACTTGTGGCAGATATCACAGGCCACAGCTTTGATGTCAGTCACCCTGTCCATTTCTTTTTTCTGGTTGGTGAATTTTATCTGACCGTATTTATTATAGATCCGGATATTTTCAATGTCCGGCTGCCCGGCGATATTATTGATGATCTGGTTGATATCATCCCGGGAATTGCGCATCATGGCATACTGGGTACCCAGCTTGATGGAATTGCTCAACCGGTCGGTACTGGCCAGATGGGTCTTCATGTTCTGGGCCTTGAAATTCTTGATATTGAAAAACGCCCACAGGGATATGGACAGAATAACGGTAAGACTGACAAAGATGATCAGCTTGAATACCAGGCTGTGGCGTATATAGTGGAAAATTTTTGTCATAAAGCCGCCCGGGTCAGAAAAGATCTGATGTCGGACAGGTTCAAACCGCACCCGACAGATGCCGGGGACAGCCCCATGGCAAGCCCCAGAAACTGGGGCAGGTAGAGCACCGGAATCGGATCGGGTTGAAAACGCTCCAGGTTCATCTGGCACATGGGACAGACCGTGACAATGGCCTGGGCTTCTGCGGCCTGTTCCACAATCCGGCCCACCAGGACCCGGCCTGTGTCAGGGTTGGTGGCAGGACTGGAAGCACCGCAGCAGGCACCGCCCATATCCCATTTCAGCACCCGGGCACCTGTGGCCTGGATCATGGCATCCATGGACCGGGGCTGTTCCGGATCATCAAATTCCGTGAACGGCCGCAGGCACTGGCACCCATAGTAGGGGGCAACAACCAGGCCGCTCATGCAGTTGTCTGACGCCTGTGCAATATCAGCCATATCCACATCACGGCTCAGCACATCCAGTAGGTGCCGTACCCTGAGGGAACCGTTCATGGCCAGGCCCTCTCCAGACAGTACCTGATTGACCTGTCCCAAAAGATTAGGGTCAGTCTCAACTGCCTGTCTGACTGCTTTCAAGTTCAGGTAGCATGCACTGCAGGGCACCAGAATGTCCAGGGATAGGTCCATTTTTTCCGCCAGGGCCAGGTTGCGTGCAGGCAGCACGTGGGCCAGCAAAGCGTCCATGGCATGGGCAGCGGTTGCCCCGCAGCATGTCCAGTCCGCAATTTGTGTCAGTGTGCATCCCAGTGCCGCAAACAGGGCCCGGGTGGACATATCATATTCCATGGCAGTGCCTTCCAGAGAACAGCCGGGATAATACAGATATTCCATATCAATGCTCCTGTCTGTGTGCCTGTTCAAACAAATGTGCCAGTTTTCCCGGACCCCGGGAGGGCAGCCTGGGCTGCAGTTTGTTTTTTTTCAGAAGCCTGGCCCCCGTGGATGCATACCCCAATGGTACCAGCGGATTTTTCACGGCCAGAAAATACCGGGTCATCATTTCCATCTCCCTGACCCGCCCGTACTGCCGGATATTTTCCATAAACGCTGCATAAAACAATCTGGACCGTCTGAACTGATCAAGTTTCAGGGCAAAGGCCGCCTGCTTGAGTTCTGCCATGGCTTCGGTCAAAGGCAACCCCCGGGGACAGCGCAGGGTACACACATAACAGCTGGAACATAAGGTAAAGGTATGGCTGGCAAACACCTTTTCCACACGGCCGGCAAGTAAATACCGCCACATCCGCCTTGGGGTCATATCCATGAAATCCAGGTTGGGACAGGATGCCGAACATGTGCCGCATTGGATACACGCATCCACCAGGTGTTTTATCTGATCCACCCGGTGTGAAATCCCGGGAAGAGCTGCCAGTTTTTCAGATATGTCTGAAGAAACCATAAAAATCTCCTTATCCGTGACCGGACAACGCTGTATTGATGATATCCAGCATGTGGGTGGGGCTGATGCCATCCACCACTGCGGCCCCTGACGGGCAGACCGCAGCACATATGCCGCAGCCCTGGCAGGCCAGGGGATCTATCACAAGCACCCCGGCCTGGTGATCCACATGCCTGGCCCCATAGGGACAGGCAAAGATGCACAACCGGCACAGGCTGCAATAGGCATTTCTGACACGGGCCATATCGTGTTCCGGCTGCACTCTTTCCTGGGACAATATGGCCACAGCCCTGGCCGCCGCAGCCCTGGCTGTAGCAAGAGAGGATGCAATATTGGCAGGTTCCAGGGCCAGGCCGCAGGCAAGCACTCTTGGCTGCAACGCCTCCACCGGGCGCCACTTGCTGTCTGCCTGGCCAAAAAAACCAAACTGGTCCAGATCCGCCCCAAAAATTTGTGCCAGATCCAGAGTCAGATTCGGTGTCACACCGGTTGCCAGGACAACATAATCCACACCCATTTCCATGGACCTGCCCAGGATGGCATCTGACCAGGTGATCCTGCAGCCGTTGTCATCAGGTTCCAGGCAGGGGGGATTTTGTTTTTCATAGGGGAAAAACAAAATCCCTGCTTGTCTTGCCTGTGTATACAGTGTCTCCAGCAGCCCCGGGGTCATCATGTCCCGGTAAAAAACATGCACCTGAGAATCCGGATTCCGGTTTTTTAAAAAAAGGGCCTGTTCCAGGCACCGGGGGCAGCAGACCCGGGAGCAGTAATTGCGGCCATTTTGCCGGCTGCCCCAGCACTGGATCATGGCCACCCGGACAGGGGCACTGGTATCGATGGTGTTGTTGTCCAGGGCCTGCTGAAACCCCTTCTGGGTATAGATGCCCGGACCGGTTTCACAGGTGGCAATGCCGGGATCAGCCTGGTTTCCCCCCACAGCCAGCACCACTGCCCCGTGCCGAACCTGGTGGATGGATGATGCACCCTTACTGCTGTCTGTCAGTACTGCATCATCTGTGTGTGAAGGCCTGTCTTCATCTGCACTGTGGACCGGTACAAGCCGGGTCTCCCAAAGTCCTGGACGGCCGGTGGTGCTGTGCACACAGGTCCTGGTGTGGACACGGATCCGGTCATGGGCCAAAACAGCTGCCTTGCGGTCCTCCAGAAAGGCTGTGAGGTCTTCGGAACCCGGGTGCAGCCACGCAAGGTTTCCCCCGAGGGCCGGCGATTTTTCCACCAGATCCACTGCAAATCCCTGGCCGGCAATGGCCAGGGCCGCGGTCATGCCGGCGATGCCGCCCCCCACAACCAGGGCACGGGAAAACATGTCACCCCCTTTGCCCGGTGCCAGGGACATGGTTTTCACTTGAAAGATACCGGTGCGGATCTGCCGCACCATGGGCTGGATGACAAAAGCTGTTTTCCCGCCTGCAGGATCTTTTTCGGCTCCAGAGGCTTTTTCAGCTGCAGTAATGATACTGGTTATAACATCCACCCCTGCCACACACTGGACTGGCAGGTCTGCCAGATCAGCCATTCTGTGTACCTGCTGTTTTTTTACACAAAAAGCGCAGGCTGCAACCACCAGGCGGTTGGCACCGGTTTTTCTGATCCTGGCAATCATGTCATCCATGCCGTCTTCCCGGCACAGCTGGTCTGTCATCTCCACTGCAGCCACCTCCGGATCCAGGCACAGTTCATGGGAAACTGCTTCGGTGTCCAGGGCTTCTTGCACAAGATCCCGG
>JAABSB010000091.1 GCA_011390615.1 Desulfotignum sp.
TTCGATCCTCTCATGGGGTCTTTTCATCATATCATCCGTGTGGCCAAGGGGCTTGTGGACTGTTATGATCCCCGGGGAATATGTGATATCCTGGAAAACCTGCACAAAAAAAACAGGTTTGACAGTATCCTGATTCCCGGTACCAGTCTGGGAGAGATGATTGCCCCGCGCCTGGCGAAAAGGCTGCGGACAGGACTTGTGGCAGGTGTGACAGATATTAAAAAAGAGGGAGGCCATATTGAAATCATCCGCCCTGCCTGCTCAGGAAAAATCCTTGAGGGTGTTCTTCATACAGGCAACGGTCCCGTGATGATGAGCATCAGACCCAACGCCTTTGAATACACGCCAGGAGATCCTTTGCAGACGGTTGTTTCCGCCTATACTGAACCGGTAAGTTCCCCAAGTGCGGTAACACGCCTCCATGTCAAGGAAAACCAGCAGACCTGTGATATACGGGACAGTGAGGTGCTTATTGCCGGCGGGGGCGGGGTGAAAGAGAGTTTCCCGGAACTGTACCGCCTGGCGGACGCTTTGAAGGGAAGGGTTGCGGCCAGTCGGAAACTGGTGGATCAGGGGATTGCACCGAGAAGCATACAGGTCGGCCAATCCGGGAAAACAGTCTCCCCCAGGTTATATATGGCCTTAGGGATACACGGAAGTATGCAGCACATGGCAGGATTACGGCAGATTGCATCACTCATTTCGATAAATACATCGGTCAATGCCCCTATCTGCAGCCTGTCGGATATTGTTGTGCACGGAGATGCCGGAAAATTCATAGACAGGCTGATGAAGAAAATTGCGCTCTACAGATCTTAAGGAAAATGAGGAGTTGATATGGATGTAACTGATTTTACCATGGACTTTTTTTCGCTGAAAGGAAAAAATGCCATTGTCACAGGCGGGAACAGCGGTTTGGGACAGGCCTTTTCAGTTGCCCTTGCCAAAGCAGGAGCAAATGTGATGGCCGTCAGTATGATGGATGATGATGCGCAAACCCGGCAGTGGGTTGAAGACTGCGGTGCAGCCTATGAATATCTCTTTGGTGACATCACTGCAGACGGCGTATGTAAACGCGTGGTGGATGCATGTGTGACCACCTGGGGGAGTATCGACATCCTGGTGAACTGTGCCGGCATCTGCATCAATATGGAAGATGTGACAGAATTTACCCGGAAAGAGTGGGATAAGATGGTGTCCGTCAATCTTACAGCAGCGTTTGAGATGACCCATGAAGCCTGCAAGCATATGATTAGCCAGCAGCGCGGCAAGGTGGTGAATATCGCTTCTTTGTATTCTTTTCTGGGCGGGCAGTGGTCTCCGGCCTATGCTGCCACCAAGCACGGTATCGTGGGTTTAACCAAATCCATGTGCGATGAACTGGCGCAATTCAATATCCAGGTGAATGCCATTGCCCCGGGATACTTTGCCACCGCGCTGACACAAAAAACCCGGTGTGACCCCATACGCAATGCACAGATTCTTTCCCATATTCCTGCCAACCGCTGGGGCTGGACTGCCGACCTCATGGGGGCCTGCGTATTTCTTTCCAGTGATGCTTCCAATTATGTGAACGGCACGGTTTTAACCGTGGACGGCGGATATTTGATGCGGTAGTGCATCCGACAGGGCAATACCCGGCACCAGCACCACCAGTGACGCAGATGCGTTTTTGTGAAGAATAAAGAAAGTTGTAGCCTACAGTTAAGGAATATAAGATGGAACAATATATCATTGCCATAGACGGCGGCACCCAGAGTACCAAACTGGCCGTATTTGATACAGCCGGCCACGAAATCTGTTCAGAAACGGTTCACCTCCGGCCCATTCATTTTTATGGAGATTCCCGGGCGGAACATCCTTGTGATGATCTGTGGGAAAGCCTGAAACAAGCCTGTCATGGCATGTTTGATAAATTTACAAAAGATAAAAACAACATCATCGGTGTGGGGTTGTGCTCCATACGGTGCTGCCGGGCATTGATCAAGGCGGATGGTAATCTTGCATCTCCCGTGCAAAGCTGGATGGACCTTCGCCTGGCAAGCCCCTATCAGCATGCGGATGATGCGGTGCGGTATGTGACCACCAGCACCGGATATCTGACACACCGGCTGACCGGGGAAACAAAAGATACCAGATCCAATTACGTGGGACCATGGCCCATGGATCCCGACACCCTGGCGTGGTATGAAAACAGTGAACAATTCGATGCATACGCCACCCCCCGAAAGATGCTGTTTGATCTGGTTGATCCTGCATCGGTGCTGGGAACCATTACAGAAGAGGCCAGCAAAGCCACAGGCATACCCGCCGGCATCCCTGTGGTGGCCACGGCAAATGACAAGGCCGTGGAAGGACTGGGGGCGGGGCTTGTCAATGACGGCACCGTTCTGGTATCTTTGGGCACCTATATCACATCCATGATGGCGGGCACAGCGTCCAGTCCCGATGCAGTGAACTACTGGTGCAATCCCGGGGCTGTGCCCGGAGAATTCCTCTATGAAAGCAGCGGCATCCGCAGAGGGATGGCCACTGTCACCTGGGTGAAAGAACTGCTTGGGTCCGATATCGTTGCTGCAGCAAAAAAGATGGACCTTTCCCCTGAGGCCTATCTGAATGTCGTGGCAGCGGATGTCCCGGTGGGTTGTGACGGACTTTATACGGTGCTGAACTGGCTGCCCCATCCGGCACGCCTTCATGAGCGGGGAATGATGATCGGCTTTAACAGCACCCACAAAGGACCGCACATGTTCCGTTCGGTTCTGGAGGGCATTGCCATGACCATGAAGAACAATGCCCAGGCCATGTGTGACGAAATAGGAATGCCGCTCACCAGTATTGTGGTAAGCGGCGGCGGTTCCAACGGAGAGCTGTTCATGCAGATTTTTGCCGATGTCTTCGGGGTGCCGGCCCATCGGAACGTGGTCAACGGTTCAGCCAGCATGGGGGCGGCCATTTGTGCCGCTCTGGCTCTGGGTATTTACAAGGACAGGCAGGCGGCCATTGACGGTATGGTGCGCCGGAGGGACACATTTATGCCCGTCAAGGAGAATGCAGCACGCTATGAGCAAATCAATACAGAGGTTTATCAGTATATTGTTACTGCCACGGACAGTCTGTTACAAAAGTCACATCGGATCTTTCATGGGTGATGTCCATGAAATACTTCAGGGGTGCAAAGGATCCCTTCGTGTTTCACAGCGGTGCCTGTTTCCAATTACCCAAAGATTTTATTGAAACAGCTGGTTTTTCCATCCTAGCCTTGAGGTTGGAAAGTTAAAGCGGAACCTGCTTCAGGCAGCATTTCCGGCCGGTGAAGGCAGAGAAACCTGTGGCGATAAGTTTCATCCGGACAGGTTGCGTTCAGACAACCCTCTTGATGCGGTTCTGATCTGTGCCCCATTCGGAAAGGTCTTTTTTCTGGATCATTTTTTTGTCCAGATCCTCTTGAATATATGGGGTGATGTATCGATCCATAAAGACCATTCTGGCATGGATTCCGAAAAAGTCAGCCGCACTCCTGTTTCAGCATGTCAGGTGAAAACAGGCGGCCACATCATTGGAGGACCCTGCCAGTGAATTGAATTTTTCGGCTGCCAGCTTTGAGGACATGACCATGGCAGTTATCCCTTTTTCCTTAAGATCAGAAACGAGTGTGGCATGGGGTTTCATAAGACCCGGTTTTCCGGTGCCGATCACAAGGGTCTTTGCTTGGCTGTCAAGCACCGCTTCCAGATCAGATAACGCCAGCCGGTGGCCGGATTTTCTCTGCCATGGGCTCAGAACAGTGCCATCCGGCAGGATAATAAGATCCTTACGAAATTTTTTCCCGTTAATTGTCATTTTACCGAATGCATATGAATCTATCATGGTAGATCTCTTGCTCCTGACATGGGTCTAAATCAAACTGCCGGATTGCTCAAGCAGGGGGATTCGCTGATCACTTGTCTGACTTCACGCCTGAAAGCTGTGTGTCATTTTTGTCATCCAGTTCATCCTTCAATACTTGGGAACTCCGCACACAACCCGGCATACCAATTCATTTTTGTCCATTATTTCAGGCGGATCCCCTCAGCCTTGTGCAGCGTAATGCGCCCCTGTTTGTAAAGGCTGCCCAAGGCCCGTTTGAATTCTTTTTTGCTCATGGAAAATTCGGTCTGAATGTCTTCAGGACGACTTTTGTCGTGACAGGGACTGAATCCGTCACTGGCTTCCAGGATCTCCAGGATTTTTAGGGCTGAGCCTTCCACTGAGGCATACCCCGGCTGTTTCAGGGTCAGGTCCACCTTGCCGTCCTCTCGGACCTGAAGGACATATCCCCGGTACCGGTCCCCGATGGACAGGTCTTCAAAGGTTTCGTTTTTATAGAGCATACCAACGCTGGAGTGGTTGATGAGAGCGATATACCCGATAGGGGTTATGCTGTGTATGACAAGATTCACTGCCATTCCATAAGCAAGGCGCGATGGATCCGCAGGGCAGAGTTTCGCCATCAGGGTGGACCCGTAGATCCGGTGGGAGGATTTATCCAAACAGATTTTCACCAGATGGGTTTCACCAGGTTCCATCCGCCCCTGCTGTTCGCTGCGGGGGACCAGAAGGTCTTTTTCCAGGCCCCAGTCCATGAAGATCCCGAACGCCGCCGTGTCCTTAACTTTGAGAGCAACAATCTCTCCAACCACACCAGCCGGTTTCCGGGTAGTGGCCACAGGCCTGTCCTCGGAATCGGTGTAGATAAAGACGCGAATCTTCTTGCCCAAGGAAATGTCTTTGGGCACGTATTTATTGGGCAAAAGCACCCGATCCTGTCCAAAGCTTAAATAGGCTCCGTAATCGGAGAGATTCTTCACGGGCAGGTTGTGGAACTGACCCACTGCAGCTTCGGGATCCTCGGCCAGAAAAGTATGGGACTGCCTGGAGGAGGATTGTTTTTGCTTGTTTTTCAGGGATTTTTCCGCAAGTTTCCAGGGTTTTGTTATCTCAGACATTGGTCTTCCTTCTGGTTAGATATATCGGACTATTTTGACATATTATGATTTATCCAAAGCTTGCCAGCAGACGCAACCATTGCATACACATTTGCAAAGGGTGACCTACAGGATCAGTCCAGGTCATACTCGATGTCATCAAAGGTATCTTCCAGGGTGTAGAGCAGTTTGTCTGTTTCGGCCAGGTTCCGGTCGGCAATGTTTTCTTCAATGGCATGAAATGTCTGGGTCAGCTGTTGTTTGTGATCAAGCAGCACCTGCCGCAGCGGCGTACCGTCGTGCTGGTAAAGCAGCATGTCGATTTGCCCGGCCAGTTCGTACAGTGAAGGGTTTTCTTCCACCAGGCCGGGATTTAGGTATGCCAGGTGCCGGGCCAGCCGGGGGTAGGTTTTTTCAAAGTTTTTTTTGTAAAACGGTCGGATTGTTACGGTTATCTGCATATGTTGGCTCATGGGGTATCTCCTTGTCGCGGGGTATGGCCCCGCCTTTTCGGTTACAGGGCCGCATACCGATTTTGAAGGCACAGTTGTTTTTTTAAAAATCCATGTGCCAGCCGGCGCCGGCAAAAGCGAACCGGTCTTTGAACCGGTGAAAGAGTTGGGCCGCAGCTTCGTTGCCGGTGCAGTGGGACACGGCAATAGTGTTGACCTGGAACCGGTCAAAGGCAGCCATGGCCTGTTCCAGCTGGGACTGGTCGTTGGCAAATCCCAGGTGGGTGCCGCCAATGACGGCATGAAATGTTTGGTGGCCGGATTGCTGCGCAAAATGTTCCATGATGTTGACAATGCCGGAGTGGGCGCAACCCGTGAGGATCACCGGGCCGGACGGGGTCTCGATGAGCAGGCTGGCATCATCTTTGAACGGGTCGGGAACGAACCTGCTGGCGGTCTGGATCACCAGGCGGTCATCGGACGGTTCAAAGGACCAGGTCCGGGGCACCTGCCCGGAAAAAAACACCCCAGGGGCAATGTCAGTGAAGCTGCTGTGGAATACGAACCGGGCGTTAAGTTTTTCTTCCAGGGTGGATTGAGAAAACGGGATGCCGATATAAGTGGGGTCCTGGTTTCTGGGCAGCAGGTATTTGCCGGCAAACAGGTCCGGGTGGGCATGGACGGGCAGGGGGCGGTTTTGGGCAGGGATCTGCAAAAGGCCACCGGTGTGGTCGAAATGGCCGTGGCTGATCACCACACCGTCCAGGGCGGCCAGATCTATTTTCAGTACGTCGGCGTTGTGGGCCAGCCCCAGACCCTGGCCCGTGTCCATGAGCAGGTTGCTGCCCGGGGTTTTTACCAGAGCGGCGAACCCATGTTCGCCCATGATATTTTTGGCCATGTGGGCCCGGTTTTCACAGATGATGGTGATGCGGGTATGGGTCATGGGGATAGCTCCTTTGTATGAATGTCAGATGCGGGTGCGGTTGCCGGGCATGGTGGCAACCAGGTGGATCACGCTGATGGACCGTTCCAGGAACCCGCCTTCACAGTAGCACAGGTAAAATTCCCACAACCGCCGGAACCGGCGGTCATACCCCAGGCGGGAGAGGGTGCCGGAAGCGGATGTGAACCGCTGCCGCCAGTCGTTGAGGGTTCTGGCGTAGTCAAATCCAAAATCGGTAAGTTTTCGAACCACCATGCCGGTGTGGTCCGTGAGCACCCGGAGCAGGTGGTGGTTGGCGGGCAGGCAGCCCCCGGGAAAGATGTGGCGCTGGATGAAATCCACGCTTTTAAGATAACTGTGGTACAGCTGATCCTGAATGGTGATGGCCTGGATGAGCATGATGCCTTCGGGTTTGAGCAGGGATTCGCAGGTTTTCATGAACACGGGCAGGTACCGGTGGCCCACCGCTTCTATCATTTCGATACTCACCAGTTTGTCATACTGCCCTGAGAGCTCACGGTAGTCGGTTTTCAGCAGGGTGATCCGGTTTTGGAGGCCCAGGGCGTTGATGCGGCGCTGTGCTTCATCATACTGCGCATCGGAGATGGTAGTGGTGGTGACGTGGCACCCGTAACGGGAGGCGGCATGGATGGCAAATCCGCCCCAGCCCGTACCGATCTCCACCACCCGGTCTTCAGGGCCCAGGTGCAGCTGTTGACAGATCACGTCCAGCTTATGAACGGCCGCCTCTTCCAATGTGCTGGTTTCATGAGGGAAAATGGCGGCGGAATACATCATTGCCGGGTCCAGAAAGGTCTGGTACATGTCGTTGCCCAGATCATAATGGGCCAGGATGTTCTTTTTTGCGCCATGCTTTGAGTTGTGCCGGCGCAAATGTCCCAGCCGGAAAAGGGGCCTGACCAGCCGGGCCAGCCGGTTTTCCATCTGTTCCATGACCGGCTGGTTCTTCACGATGATGCGGATCACGGCGGTGAGATCATCGGTGTCCCACTGCCCGTCAACATAGGATTCTGCCGCGCCGATGGAGCCGTCAACCGCCACCCGGGTGAAAAACGCCGGGTCATGCACCTGGATGACGGCCTCGGGGCTGTTGCCTGGGCCGAATGCCAGGGTCCGGTCGTTTTCCCGGATGATGAGCCGGCCGTATGCCAGGTGGTTCATCATGTTCAGTACCATGCGGCGGGTCCAGTTTCTGGGCCGGGCCGTGAACACGGTGCGGGCAGGGGACATTTGTCCAGGAGAGGTGACAGACTTCATAGCAACTCCTTTTTGCAGGGGACATAGGGAATATAGGGAATTTTTTTCAAAAAAATCCGGGCGGCCTGCCAGTAAATCCCCAGGATGATAAAGGCGGTCATCACCGGTTTGCGCAGCAGTGCCGGCCGCACTGATTGACGGGTGAGCGGCTGTTTTTCCAGGATCACGAAGGCATCGAATATGTGGCCCCGGGGGTCGTCCACCCGGATTTTAACGGTGACCCTGTCTGCCGGCGGCGGGGTGACAGACCAGCGATAGTGCTGGTGAACCGGGTTGAACGGGGATACATGAAACACCTTGGGGTTGTCCGGAGTCAGGGAGACGGTAAGGTCATGGGCGTAATAGTGGCGCTCGTTCCAGGGGGTGTTGGACACCTCGGCCAGCAGGTGGGTGCATGTGTGGTTCCGGTCATAGCCAAAGTAAAAGTTCACCGGACTGAAATACAGCCCCAGGGTGCAAAGATTCATCAGGCCGCACACAGGGCCGGTCACGGGTCTGCCCGTAAGCTTTGCCATCTTTTTTTTGACGCTGACATGCAGGGGCTCATGGGCCGGTCCCAGATAGTCGGTACGCCGGAATCGGCTCAGGGCGAACCGCTGGACTGAAAACCAGGGGGCCAGGTCCGGTAACCGTTCCAGTTCATCCAGGTTTAGAAACCACATGAAAAACCGGTAGCTGAAACGGTGGTGCCGGGGGGTGTGGCGGTGGTGGAATACCCGTCCTTTGTAGAGCGCGGATTTCACGACGTCACCCCAAGGGCCTCACACACCCGCTGGGCGCTTTTTACCCCGTCCTCGTGAAACCCGTTGAACCAGTAAGCCCCGCAGAAATGCAGTCCCCCGGGTCCGGAGATCCGGTTCCACTGCTGCTGGGCTTTGATGAAGGCCGGGGAATAGGCAGGGTGGGCATAGGTGAAGCGCTGCAGGACCTTGTGGGCTTCCATCTCCTGATTCAGGGTGACCAGGCAGGTGGCGGGCAGATCCAGCTGCTGCAGGATGTTCATGTTGTAGGTGAGGGTGGTCCGGTCGGTGTGGTCCGCTGAGAGGTTATAGTTCCAGCTGGCCCAGGCTCTGGGAGTTCGAGGCAGGATGCGGGTGTCGGTGTGCAGGACCACCTGGTTGTCGATAAAAGGCAGGTTTTCCAGGACCTGTTTTTCCGCGTCTGTGGGGGCATCCAGAATTGTCAGGGCCTGGTCGGCATGGCAGGCCAGGACCACATGGTCGAACATTGCCTCATCTGCATCGGTCATCACCCGGATGCCGGCAGATTCCCGGGCAATTTTTCTCACCGGGGAGGAAAGATGGATGCGTTCGGCAAACCGGGCCGTGATTTTCGGGATATAAGACCGGGATCCGCCCGTGATGGTGTACCACTGGGGCCGGTCCAGAAGATTGAGCAGACCGTGGTTGTCAAAGAACCGGACAAAGAAGGTCAAAGGGAAGTCCCGGATGTCATCCAGGCCCATGGACCAGATGGCTGCCACCATGGGAAACAGGTAGTTGTCCCGGAACAGGGACCCGAACCGGCGGGCATCCAGGTAATCCCCGAGGGTCTGCCAAGTCTGGGCCATAGATGTTTTTTTCACCTGCTTGTTGAACCGGACAATATCAATGAGCATGCGCAGAAACGAAGGGGACACCAGGTTTCTGCGCTGGGCGAACAGGGTGTCAAGGGTATGGCCGTTGTATTCCAGACCGATGGCATCGTTGCGCACGGAAAAACTCATCTCGGTTTTCTGGAACGGCACTGCCAGTTCATCCAGCAGGCGCATGAAGTTGGGATAAGTCCGGTCGTTGAACACGATGAATCCGGTGTCCACCGCACAGGGAACCGCTTCCACTGTAACGTCCACGGTGTGTGTGTGCCCGCCTATGTAGTCATTGGCTTCGAACAGGTGCACCTGGTATCGGGAGGACAGGTAATGGGCTGCTGTCAATCCGGCAATGCCGGAACCTATCACGGCAATTTTCTTCATGCGCCCAGCCGCTTTTTAATGGTTTTAACAAGGCTGCCCAGCACCGGCACATGTTCATATACCATTTCCCCCAGGTCGAAATAATCCCGGTGATGAATCACCTTGCCGTCTGGGGCAAATGCCAGCCGGCTGCAGCCTGAAACAGCAATGGACCGGCCCTTTGCCAGCCGGGGATGGGAAAAATGCATGGTCCAGGTTAAAAATGCCTGGCCCCTGTTTTCCAGGTGGGCATGAAATGCAAAACGGATGGACCGGACATTTTCATACAAAGCGGTAAAATATAGTTTCAGACTGTTCAGCCCGTCAAGAGAATGGGCTGGATCAGAAAACTGGACTTCCGGGTGGTAGATGGTATCAAGCAGTGCAAGGTTGTTTTTGTCCAGCTGGTTGTACGTTTCCATGAATTTGTCTAATGGTGCCATTGCAAGACCTTTGTTATGACATGGTTGTTTTATCCGGGAAAATTTTTGTCTGCAGCATCGGTATGCACTGGTTTTGGACTGGTCTGAAAAGAGGTGGCAAAGGCCTGGCCGTCCTGCTCAAAAAACACCACCCCGTCCAGGTATCCCACGTCCCCGGCATCTTCATGGGGCAGCCCCAGAACAAATTCCTTTAATGGAAAGATATTCCAGTCATGGGACACGCAGATGGCTATTTCAGTTTCATTGAGATCAGAGATCCGGTCCAGCATGAAAGTGGTGAGAGCAGCGGTCGTGGTTTCGGGATTTTCCATGATGGTTTCATCAATTTTTTTGTCAAACCAGTTCCGGATATAGCGCTGGGTACCCTGTTCCTTGAGCAGGGCCAGGGCGTTGTCAATGCTTTTTATATAAAATGGTGCCAGCAGCTTGTGGGATTGGTTGTGGGGCAGTTCCAGACCATGCTGGCGGGAAAATCCCTTGTCAATGAGATAAGCGGTTTCAATGCACCGGCCGAACAGAGAAGAATGCAGTCGGGGCAGGGGGGATATCGGCAGGTTCTGCCCCATTTCCAGGGCATACTGCATGCCTGCCGAAGTCAGGCCCATGAAGGGTTCGGTGCCCGGCGCAGTGGAATACAGCCGTTCTGAGTGCCGGATGATGGCGGCAATTTTTGTGATGCCCTGGTGCAGCAGCTGCTGGATCACGGTGAGGGTCTGGTCGGATCGGACGGGGTATTCTCGGTTCATGTCTGCGGGTGGTATCTCCTTTGAAACTTCATGATATATAATGATATATATTGCATCCATTTCTTACGCCATGCTATAGAAGCTGTCAACTGCAAGTTTTTTACAAATGTATAACCAGGGAGGATGGATGTCCAGTCAAATCAATCTTATCGGGGTACCCATGGATTTTGGCCAGGACCTGCGGGGAGTGGATATGGGGCCGGCTGCTGTCCGGTACACCGGCCTGATTCCCCGACTCCGGCACCTGGGCCATACAGTCAGGGATCGGGGGGATATCATCATCCCCATCAGGGATGATGCCGTGCAGGAGGTGGTGCAGGAAAAAAAATACCTGGAAGAGATCACCCGGATCTGTGAATCCATATACACGCTGGGACATCAGGTGGTCAAAGAGGGGGATTTTCCCCTTTTTGTTGGGGGCGACCATTCCATTGCCGTGGGAACAGTGGCGGCAGTGACCAGACAAGATGAGCCCATGGGCCTGATATGGATCGATGCCCACGGGGACATCAACACCCCGGACACCTCGCCTTCAGGCAATATCCACGGCATGCCCCTGGCCATTCTCATGGGGGACGGCCACAAAGCGCTTGTGAACGTTGGCTGGCCAGGCCCGAAAATCCAGCCGGAAAACGTGGTCATGATCGGCCTGCGGGACCTGGACACGGTGGAAAAAAAGCGGTTGAAACACTCGGGAATCACGGTATTCACCATGCGGGATATCGATGAACAGGGAATTTCTTCTGTGGCCAACAAAGCGGTCATGAAATTTGCCCATCTCAAGCGCATTCACCTCACCGTGGACATGGATGCCCTGGATCCGGTGGAAGCCCCTGGTGTGGGAACCCCGGTGCCCGGCGGCATCACCTACAGGGAAGCCCACCTGCTCATGGAGATTCTGGCTGATTCAAAAAAACTGACATCCATGGATCTGGTGGAGATCAACCCCATTCTGGATGTGGCCAATAAAACCGCTGGTCTGGCTGTGGAACTGACCCTTTCCGCCCTGGGAAAAAGTATTTTGTGAGCCTTGCAGAATATCTTGCTTCGTTGAAAGCCTATAAGGGGTTTGCCGGGGACATTGTCTGCCACAAAACTCTGGACGCGGTTCCTGCCAGATTTGCACAGCACTGGCCGGATTTTATTCATGATCTGGTCCCTTTGATGGAACAGCTGGGCATATCCCGGCTGTTTGTCCACCAGAAAGCAGCCATGGACAAAATACTGGCCCGCACCCACACCGTGATCGCCACCCCCACAGCCTCGGGCAAAAGCCTGATCTATAACCTGCCGGTGGTGGACCAGCTGTTGTCTGACCCTGCATCAAAGGCTTTATACCTGTTTCCCCTGAAAGCCCTGGCCCGGGACCAGATGGATACGGTGCAGGACCTGCTTCAGCGTGCCAATGCCCTGGATCCGGCTTTGCCGGAGCTGCGGGCAGGTGTGTATGACGGGGATGTGTCTGCCCACTTCAAGGCAAAAATCCGCAGGGACCCGCCCCATATTCTGCTCACCAATCCGGAAATGCTGCACCTGGCCATGCTGGCCCATCACCATCTGTGGGAGGATTATTTCCGGCACCTGACCCATGTGGTCATTGACGAGGTCCACACCTTCCGGGGGGTGATGGGCTCCAACATGGCCTGGGTGTTCCGGCGGCTCTTGCGCATCTGCAGGCTCTATGGCGCAGACCCGGTGTTTGTGTTCTGTTCCGCCACCATTGCCAATCCTGCTGATCTGTGCCGCAGGCTCACCGGCCTGGATGTGGCAGTGGTGGACAAAGCAGGTGCCCCGGCAGGACAAAAGGATGTGCTGCTCATGCGGGGAATGGAAGGTGCGGCCCGGACAGCCACCGCCCTGATCCATGCTGCGGTGCACCGGAATCTGCGGATTATTGTATATACACAGTCCAGGAAAATAACCGAACTGATCGCCATCTGGGCTTCCGGGCGGGCAAAAAAATTCAGGGACAAAATATCTGCCTACCGGGCC
>JAABSB010000092.1 GCA_011390615.1 Desulfotignum sp.
AAGCAGAACTGAAAGTGAAATACCTGATCGATACCCATGGCCATTTTGACCATGTGGGGGCCAATAAGCGCATGAAAGAAGTGACCGGTGCCACCCTTGCCATTCACCCGGATGATGCACCCATGCTGTCCCAGTTGTCCAGATCAGCCGCGTCCTTCGGTCTGGCTGCCGAGAACTCTCCGGAACCGGACATGCTGCTCAATGACGGGGACAAAGTAACTTTCGGCAGCATCACCCTTACGGTTATCCATACCCCGGGCCATTCCAGGGGCGGCATCTGCCTTTACACAGAGGGCCATCTGTTTGCAGGCGATACCCTGTTTGCCGGCTCCATCGGCAGGACAGATCTGCCCGGCGGGGATTATGATACCCTGATTGCCAGCATCAAGGAAAAACTGCTGCACCTGCCGGATGATACCACCGTCTATACCGGACACGGACCGGAAACCACTTTGCTGAATGAAAAAAGGATGAATCCTTTTCTGAGATGAACCAAAGGGTGACACACCTGCCAAAGGTGGTTTCCGTCTGGCAGGAAGAGATTGTTCTGCCTGCTTCCCTTGGGCAGTTTGCCGCCCGGTTCAGCCATATGCCGGGCACGGTGATGCTTTTGTCCGGCGCTGAACTGGATGCATCCCAATTCCATATTCTGGGGATCCTGCCCTGGCTTTCCATAAAAGGGACCGGTAAAAAACTTTCCATCGCCTGTGAAGAAAAAACCCGGATCCTGGATGTTGATCCTTTTGTGTTTCTGCAGACCCTGCTGGACCACTGTCACCTGAAAAATGCTGACCATCTGCCGCCCATGGCAGCCGGCCTTATGGGGTATTTTGCCTACGATCTCAAGGACCAGATCGAAGTCCTGCCCCGGACCTGTATGGGAACCGGTCTGCCGGATATCTGTGTGTATGCCCCCTCCATGATTCTGGTACAGCACCGGACCACAGAAAAGACCACCCTTTTTGTTCCCATCCTGGAAAAAAAAGGTTCCGGGGAGACCCCTCGGGCTTATGTCCAGCGCCTGAAAAAAAAATTGTGGGATGACACCCCGGCAGCGGAAACAGACACCGGGTTCTGCATTGATGCCAGGGGACTTGTTTCCGGGTTTATTAAAGAGGCATACCTGGATGCGGTAAAAAAGATCATCCAGTATCTTACGGCCGGGGATATCTACCAGGCCAACTTGTCCCAGCGGTTTGAAACCGGGTTTTCAGGCAATGCCTATGCTTTGTTTCTGGCATTGTTCCAGCGGAATCCCGCCCCGTTTTTTTCTTTTGTCCAGGCAGGGGATCACCAGATTGTTTCCACCTCACCGGAACGGTTTATCAGGCAGGTGGGGAGCCAGGTGGAGACCCGGCCCATAAAAGGCACCATTGCCAGGGGAGCCACACCGGAGGAAGACAAGAAAAACGGTGAGATGCTGTCCAGCAGCACCAAGGATGATGCGGAACTGACCATGATCGTGGATCTCATGCGCAATGATCTGTCCAAAGTCACCACCCATGGATCTGTAAAAGTTGTGGAACATAAACGCCTGGAGCCCTATGACAATGTATTCCATCTGGTTTCTGTCGTTCAGGGAGTGCTCAGACCTGAAAACACCGGGGTGGATCTGCTAAAGGCCTGTTTTCCCGGAGGCTCCATCACCGGGTGTCCCAAGATCCGGGCCATGGAGATCATTGATGAACTGGAGCCGGTCAAGCGCCATGTGTACACCGGGTCCATCGGGTATATAAGCTTTCATGACACCATGGATCTGTCCATTGCCATCCGCACGGCCACAATAAAAGAAAACCGGATTTTCTTTTCAGTGGGGGGCGGTATTGTGTATGATTCTGATCCCCTTCAGGAGTTTCAGGAAACCCTGGACAAGGGGCAGACCATCATGGAAACACTGACCCGGGGCGCAGACGGCCATTGCGAAAAAGGACCCAGGGCCTGGGTAAACGGAAAAATCGTGGACCAGGACCAGGCAGTGGTACCGGCGGATATCCCGGGGTTTCAATACGGGGCAGGGGTTTTTGAGACCATCCGGGTGGAAAATGGCAGTCCTGTGCGGCTGACCGCCCATATCCAGCGCATGGACCGCTCCTGGCAGGCCCTGTTCGGCACGGATCCGCCGGACATCACCTGGTCCAGGGTGGTGGACCTGCTGGTGAAGGAAAACAGCCTGCAAAAAGGTACAGCAGCGGTTAAGATTATCATGGCAAAACCCGGATTCCTGGCTGCCTTTGCCAGGTCCTACCGCCACCGCCTCTCTGTCCTTGGCAAAACCGGGCTGGATCTTGTGACCTACCCGTACCCCAGGCACACGCCCTTGGCAGACCACAAGACTTTGAATTACCTGTTTTATGACCAGGCAGGCCGATATGCAAAAGACAACAATGGTGATGAAGCCCTGATTCTGAATCCTGACCAGACTGTTTCGGAAACCAATACCTGCAATATCCTGATCATCCAGGACAGACAGGTCATTGTGCCGGAATCGCCCCATGTACTGCCCGGGGTGACCCTGGAGGCGGTTGTGTCCGATTTGGAGCGCCAGGGCTATGTGGCAGTATACAAACCCATCCCTGCCCGTGACCTGGCATCCTTTCCCAATATTTTTTTAACCAATGCCCTCATGGGAATGGTGCGGGTGAACCATGTGGATGGCAAAAAGATTGGGGTCAGAAGTTAACTTTTTTACCTTTTTTAAATATAGTGTTTAATATAGTGATGCAGGACCATTTCACCTCGGTTTCACCATAAAAGTCATCACAAAAAAAGGTAAAAAAGTTAACTTCTGACCCCAAAGAAAAGAGATATGTATGAATATATCAAAGATAAAGGCTGTGGTATTTGACTGTGACGGGGTGCTGTTTGATACAGCCCTGGCCAACCGTAAATTTTATGATGAGGTGCTGGCGCATTTTGACAGACCCTCTCTGACCGATGAGCAGTTTTTACAGGTGCACATGATGACGGTTGCCAATGCGGTGTCATACCTGTTTGCCGACATCACCGACTATGATCCGGTGTTTCACTGCCTCAAACAGATCGGATACCAAAAATTTATTCCGTATATGAAAATGGAGGACGGACTGGCAGAACTTCTCACAGATCTCGCAGCCCATGGCTATATCCGGGCTGTTGCCACCAACCGCACCGACACCATGCAAAAGGTGCTCGAAGATTACAGCCTGGATGACAAATTTGAGATGGTGGTCACCGCTGCAGACGTGGACAACCCCAAGCCCCATCCAGAGCAGCTGGAAAAAATCATGGCCCGGTTTTCCCTGCATCCGGACCAGGTGCTGTTTATCGGTGATTCCATTTATGACCAGCAGGCTGCCCGGGCAGCAGGTACTTTTTTTGCCGCTTTTAAGAAGCCCGGCCTTGAAGCAGACATCCACGCCCGGGCCATGCAGGATATTTCACAGGTTTTACAGATAAATAAATAAAATTCTTGACAAATTTGCCAATCATCATTAAATCTTACAAGATTTTTATTACAGATTTTCAATAAATGTTGAAGCAACATTTATTAGGTTTGGGTTAATATATAAACTGTAAGGAGAATGCGTTATATGTCTAAATTAGTAGCCCCCCACGGTGGAAAAGGTCTGGTATGCTGCAAGCTTGAAGGAGCTGAGCTGGAAGCGGAACGCAAAAAAGCCCAGGGTCTGAAAAAGATCGAAATCTCTTCCCAGGTAAAAGGGGATCTGATCATGCTGGGAATCGGTGGTTTCAGCCCGTTGAACGGTTTTATGACCAAAGCGGACTGGAAAGGTGTGTGTGAAGATTACCTGCTGGCTGATGGTACATTCTGGCCGGTGCCGGTGATGCTGGATGTTGCCAAGGAAGATGCCGCCGAGATCAAGGAAGGGGATGAAATTGCCCTGGAAAGAAACGGTGAGATCTATGCCACCATGAAGGTGGAAGAAAAATTTGAAATGGGTGAAGACGAGAAAAAATGGGAATGTGAAAAGGTCTATAAGGGCCACGGAGAAGAATCTGCAGACGACGTGTTCTGGAAAGTGGCCATGGAAGACCACCCGGGCGTTCAGATGGTTATGGCCAGAAAAGAGTTCTGCCTGGCCGGCCCTGTGAAAGTGCTGTCCGAGGGTGAATTTCCGGAAAAATTCAAAGGAATTTACCTCACACCTGCGGAAACCCGCGCCATCTTTGATGAAAGAGGCTGGGCCAACGTGGCTGCCATGCAGTTGAGAAACCCCATGCACAGATCCCATGAACACCTGTGCAAAATCGCCCTGGATGTGTGTGACGGTGTACTGATCCATTCTCTTATCGGAAACCTGAAACCCGGTGACATCCCGGCGGAAGTCAGAATCAAATGCATTGATACCTTGATCAAAGGGTATTTTGTACCCGAGAATGTTGTAAATGCCGGTTATCCCCTTGACATGCGGTATGCCGGTCCCAGAGAAGCCCTTCTTCATGCCACCTTCCGCCAGAACTACGGGGTTAACAAAATGATCATCGGCCGTGACCATGCAGGTGTGGGTGACTTTTACACCCTGTTTGAGGCCCAGGAGATATTCGAGCAGATTCCCACGCCCGAAGAAGACGCTAAACGTCTGCTGTGCGAACCGTTGAAGATTGACTGGACCTTCTACTGCTACAAATGTGACGGCATGGCTTCCATGAAAACCTGCCCCCATACAAAAGAGGACCGGGTGATCCTGTCCGGAACCAAACTGCGCCATGCCCTTTCCAACAATGAAGAGGTGGTGGACCATTTTGGCCGGGATGAAGTGCTGGTGCTTTTGAGAGAATACTATGCCGGCCTCACCGACAAGGTTGAGGTTAAACTGCAGAGCCATGCAGAAGGCAGCAAGATGTAATCTGATTTAAAATTATTTGCGCAGTATAAAAAAAGGGCCCCTGTTCCGGATAAAGGAACAGGGGCCCTCTGCATTTTGTGTTTGCAACACGTGTAACAGGTGTCTTGGAATCTCCGGCTCTAGGCTTCCGGAGCCGGAGAGCGGCTGAGCCGAAAATGTGCGCAGATTAACAAAAAAATTACTGCCGGTCAATCCAGATGGTGGTCTGCACACACAGACCCGGATTTGTTTTTTTCCGAGCCTCTCAGTGTGAATGCCTCATTAAATATTTCCAGCAGCTTGACCAGCTGTTTTGCCATCATCACGCAATTGCCGGAAATGGCATAAAACAAAATGCTTAGCCGTGTCTTGGAGGAATCATTGCGGATACGTTCAATCTGGTTGGCATTGAAATCATCCACCAGTTCCCGCAGGTAATGAAACTGCTCCACGATTTCCTGGCAGTCCACGATTTGTTTTTTTGCCAAAGCGGTCTCCACCGTCAAAAAGATATTGAGGATGATTTTTTTTATTTCCATGAGTTCCTCCACCTGCACAGGCAACAGGCCTTTGTGGCGGTTGGAAACATGCATGGTGCTGCGGATAACCGTATCTCTGTATCCATCGGACAGTTTCTGCAGCCGCCGGATGATCTGGTAATAGTTATAGGATATCTGGTTGTCTTCCTTCTGGAGCAGGCGCAGCACCTTGAAAATATTGGCAACAATGACATTGGTGCTCAGCTGGAACTGCTTGGTGCGCTTTCTTTCCTGGCGCAGGGTGACAATATCCTCAGTAAAAAGGGCATCAAAGGTCCTGTCAAAAGATTCTCTGATACCCTTAAGCTGCAGGGCCAGGTGGTCAAAGGTGTCGGACACGGCAGCCTGGAAATCTTCCACTTTTTCAAACTGGAAGATTTTCATCTCTTCCTTGTCTTTTGCATGGGTGTCATGTTTTTTCTTGTTTTTCCAGATCATGAATCCGGCAAATACCATGAGGCCGGCTATGCCGAATGCATTGAAATAAAAAATAATGCTGGCAAAGACAAACGCCACCATAAAGGCGATAAATGCGGTCATAAACCAGCCCCCCACCACGGCCAGCACGCCGGTGATGCGGAAAACAGCACTCTCTCTTCCCCAGGCCTGGTCGGAAAAAGAAGATCCCATGGCCACCATGAATGTGACATAGGTGGTGGACAGGGGCAGTTTCAGAGAGGTGGCAAAAGAAACCACGGCACTGGCCACCATCAGGTTGACAGAAGCCCGGATCAGGTCAAAGGAGGGTTTTTCACCGGCTGAACCGGCATGGTGTACAGTGGTGGGGGTGATCCTGGCGGCAACATGCCGGCGGACGGGTTCAGGCACAATGGTGCGCAGAGAGGCAAAAAAATGGTAAAAAAAGGTCACAATCTTTCTGGACAGCCAGATGGATTCAAACCGTTCCGGGCCTTCATCCTGCTTTCCCAGGCTGATCTCTGTTTCTGTCACGGTCCGGGCTTTTTTGGATACCCACAGGGTGATGACCATGACACTGCCTGCCAGAAGCATGATAAATGTCTGGGTCTGGACAGCCTGGCTCAGGGCTGCCATGGAAATGTGCATGGGATCTGCGGATGCCAGGGCGGTTGTAAATGCCTTGAGGCCGGCCAGGGGCACCCCGATGAAATTGACCAGGTCATTGGCGGCAAAGGCCATTGCCAGGGCAAAGGTGCCCACAAGTACTATGGGCTTGAGAATGTTGACCCGGAAAATGGAGATCAGCAGCTGCAGGAGAATGGCGGAAATGACAAATATGCCTGCCAGGATGGTCAAGGTATGGGTGGCTACCCATGCCAGGCTGTTTTCATCCATGAAGGTGGCACCTTTGGCCCCTTTTATAAGAATAAAAAAGGTGATGGCGGTCATGGCCACTCCGCCCCAGACAGCGCCATAACGTGCAAGCCGCTTTTGGTAATCAAAGGTGAATATCAGGCGTGAGAAAAACTGTACCACAGCCCCTGAAAAAAAGGAGACCACAATGGAAAGCAGAATCCCTCCCACAATGGCCATGGCTTTGGCGGTATTGATATAATCCCATAAGGCCATGGCACTGTCAGGTGACTGCATGATTTTAACGGCAGAAATGGCCACTGCCGCCCCCAGCAGTTCAAACACAATGGAAACCGTGGTGGAGGTGGGCAGGCCATAGGTGTTGAACAGGTCCAGCAGCAGGATATCGGTGATCATGACAGCCAGAAAAATTGTCAGCAGCTCCGGCATGGTAAAAAACTGGGGATGAAAGATGCCTTTTCTGGCCACCTCCATCATACCCCCTGAAAAGGTAACACCTGCCAGAATTCCCAGGCTGGCAACCACCATGATGACAACAAAAGGGGCTGCTTTTGATCCGATGGATGAATTTAAAAAATTGACCGCATCATTGCTTACCCCGATCATAAGATCAAAAAAGGCAAACAGCAGCAAAATGCCGATAATGATATAACAGAGTTCAAGGCTCATACATTTCTCGTTTCATTATGTTTTTCATCAAAAAAACATGGTGACATCAATATGTAACCATATGCCAATAAATGATCCGTTACATAAACTTTTTGGCTGAAATAATCAAGGATTTGCCGCGGGGGCTGGAAGGGATTTACCGGGATTTTATCTGCAGGATGGTATCGTAGACCAGTTTTCTGGAAATCCTGTATTGGGTGGAAATTTCTTTTGCCAGCCCTGCGGTGGGAACAGCACCATGTGCCATCCGATTCTGGATCACTGATTCAAGGTCTGCTTGGGACAATTTTTCCATTTCAGGGGCACCTGCCACAAACAGGGTGCATTCTCCCCTGGTGGGGCCTGCTGCATCCAGGCAGGCCATGATATGGGAAAGGGTGCCCCTGATAAATTCTTCATGTAATTTGGTGACCTCCCGGGCCAGGCAGGCCTGTCTGTCACCAAGTTCTGCCATGAGCTGTTCAAGCAGGCGCCTGATTCTTTTCGGGGACTCATAAAAGATCAGGGTGGCCTGCCTGGATGCGAGCCTTTCGATAGCCCGAGTCTGCTGCTGCTGTTTTTTTGGCAGAAAACCGGCAAAGAAAAACCGGTCAGTCGGCAGGCCTGCCGCGCTCAACCCTGCAATGACCGCACAGCACCCCGGGATGGGAACCACCCTGATATTTTTTTTCAGCACTGCTGTGACAAGCCTGAAGCCCGGGTCGGAGATGCAGGGGGTGCCGGCATCCGTGATCAGTGCCACATCCTTTCCCTGCTGCAGGATGGGGATCAGTTTTGCCGCCCGCTGCACTTCGTTGTGTTCATGGCAGGAGATGGTGTCTGTTGCAATATTGTAATGGGACAGCAGTTTTTTTGAATGGCGGGTATCTTCTGCTGCAATCAGGAAGACCTCTTTTAAAATGCGCACCGCCCTGAATGTGATATCCTCGAGATTGCCCACAGGGGTGGCAACAATATAGAGGGTGCCGCAGTCAGGGGAGGGGTTATCCGGAAAAGAATGCATGGGGGATATGGTTGATGCGGCAGGCATCGTTTTCAGAAAAAATTTCCATAACATCAAACCGGATGCGTTTTTGTCCGTCCAGTGCCCGGGCTTTTATATACTGCCTGGCTGCCAGAATGATTTTTTTCTGCTTGGCCGGGGTGACCGCTTCTTTTGGCAGCCCTTTTTTTGCGCTGGTGCGGGTTTTTACCTCCACAAACACCAGGCAGTCTGCAATGGCTGCTATGATATCAATTTCAGCAAACCGGGTGGTAAAATTGGTTTCAAGAATGGTGTACCCGGACGCGGCCAGGTGCTGTGCAGCCAGTTGTTCCCCGGACCGGCCCAGATCTTTGCAGTATTTTGTCATGGCCGGATCACCCCTTTGAAAGTTCTTCTGTGCACCGGGCAGGGGCCGTGATCCAGGATGGCTTTTTTGTGCAGCACCGTGGGGTAGCCTTTGTGCTGTATAAAATGGTAGACCGGATAGGCCTGGTGCAGGGTTGTCATGATCCGGTCCCGGGTCACCTTGGCAACAATGGACGCTGCTGCAATGGATATGCTTTTTGCATCCCCTTTTATGACAGCCAGCTGTGAAATATCCATGGAAAGGGTGAATTTGCCGTCCACCAGCAGAAAATCCGGTGCAATATCCAGATTTTTTACGGCCCGTTTCATGGACAAAAGTGCGGCAGCAAGGATATTGGCGGCATCGATCTCTTTGTGGTCACTGATGCCTACCCCCACAGCCACAGCTTCCTGCATGATCCTGGGAAAAAACAGGTGTCGCTTTTTTTCAGACAGTTTTTTGGAATCAGTAATCCCGGGGCACTTGAAATCATGGGGCAGTATCACTGCTGCAGACACAACAGGGCCGGCAAGGGGACCCCTGCCGGCCTCGTCAATGCCTGCAATCTGTGCATATCCGTTTTGACGGACCGTTTTTTCGATCTGCCACATGACATCAGATTCACGCAAAGCGTTTTTCTTTGATCCTGGCCGCTTTTCCGCGCAGGTTGCGCAGGTAATAAAGTTTTGAGCGGCGTACCCGGCCTTTGGTCACAATTTCTACCTTGTCAATGACAGGAGAGTAAAGGGGAAAAATACGTTCCACCCCGACCCCGCCGGAAATTTTTCTTACAGTGAATCTTGCCCCGGCATGCCCTTTGGTCTTTTTGATGACCACTCCCTGGAATACCTGGATACGTTCCTTTTCACCTTCCCTGATCTTGACATGCACTTTTATGGTGTCCCCGGAATCAAATCTCGGGATATCAAGGCGCATCTGTTCTTTTTCCAATTTTTCAATTACATTTGTCATGTTTCCTCCTGGTTTCCTTATCTGTATGGCTGAATATCAGTCATTTGTCAGTCTGTCCAAATATATGGAAGCAGCAGACCGGACAGACAGATGGTTATATGCGCCTGTGCCTGTGATGGGGTCCAGCTGCAGGTCACAATTATCCATCAGTTCCTGTGCCAGTCCCCATGCAGTGCCGAACACCAGCACATGGGACGTATTGCTGCCAAGCCGTTGCTTCAATTTCCGGGTCGAGACACTGTTTTTGTGTTTTTTTGCGCTGGTGGCAATGGTGACCACCGGCTGGCTCCTTTCTGCATAAATCTGCTGCACTGCTGCTTCAAATGTCTGTGTCACCCGAACCAGTTCCAGGGCCTGTTTTCTGGACGGATTCAGGCGGCCGCCCGCACCATGGGTCCAGTGGCGGATAACCTGGTGTGCCAGATCTGCCTGGTCCTGAAAGGGGGTGACTACATAAAACCCCCTGACACCAAAGGTCATGGATGCCCGGGCCATATCATGCAGATCAATGGTGGTCAGGGCAGACCCGATGGGTTCATTTTTTTTGTTCACCACCGGAAAATGGACCAGTGCCAGGTACAGGTTATCCATGGATCAGCGATTCCAGATTTTTGCACCATTGCTGCAATATACCCTTTTCCTGCGGGCTGGGGCTGTGTTTTTCAAACAGGTCCGGCCGTTTAATAAAGGTGCGCGCAAGAGAGGAGCGTGTCCGCCATTGTGCAATCTTTCCATGGTCCCCGGATAAAAGCACATCCGGCACCCCTTCTCCCATAAAGTTTTTTGGCCTGGTATACTGGGCATGTTCCAGCCGGTCATCCATAAAAGTATCCGATGCATAGGAGTCGCTGCTGCCCAGCACCCCTGGAATCAGGCGGGATACCGCATCCATGACCACCATGGCGGCCAGTTCCCCGCCGGTCATGACATAATCGCCCACAGAAATTTCTCTGTCCACCAGCCGGATAATAACCCGTTCATCAATACCTTCATACCGGCCGCACACAAAAATCAGTGGGGTTTCACTGCGGGCAAGATCCAAGGCCATCTGCTGGTGAAAGGGTTCCCCCTGGGGGGTCAGCAATACCACAGCTGCATTGGGTGATCCTTTTTTTGCCCGGCTGATGGCTGCTGCCAGCGGTTCAGGCTTCATCACCATGCCGCTGCCCCCGCCATAGGGCCTGTCATCCACGGTGTGGTGCCGGTCTTGGGCAAAGTCCCGGATCTGGATGGTTCGGCCTGAAATAATACCCTGTTTGATGGCACGGCTGATCATGCCGTGGTCAAAAAACGCCTGTACCAGTTCTGGAAACAGGGTTAATACAAAAAAGTCCATGGCAGAAACCTATTCATATTCCCGGGGCAGACAGGTTGTGACGGTTTTGTTCCCAAGGTCCACTTGTGTCACAAACTTGCGGTGCATGGGTACCAGAACTTCTTTGTCGTTGTTTTTGACCACCAGCACATCATGGGCACCGGTGGGAATAATGGTCTCAATGATCCCCAGGTCTCCACGGTTTTGGTCAACCACTTTCAGGCCGAACAGATCCTGCCAGTACCAGACATCTTCTTCCGGATCAGCCAGCTGCTGCCTGTTCAGCAAAATCTCTTTACCAACCAGATCATCTGCCGACTCCCGGGTGTCCACCCCTGACAGGCGCATCAATATGTCTTTTTTCCGGTCAATGCATTTTTCTATGACATAGGGCCTGGCATCGGTTTTGTTGTCTGTCCGCAGAAACACCCGGCTTTTCAAGGCATAGATATCTGAAGATTCTGCAAAAGACCTGACCTTGACTTTGCCGTCCAGTCCGTGGACACCGGTTATCTTTCCCATGACCAGCGGATCATCCGGGCCTGTGTCTGATGATGCTGTTTTACTCAATGATCTCCAGAACCGTTCTTTTTTTCAGCTTGGTGGAAGCAGCACTCAAAATGGTTCTCATGGCCCGGGCTGATCTGCCCTGTTTGCCTATCACCTTACCCAGATCCTCTTTTGCCACCTTGAGTTCCAGAACAGATGTCTGATCTCCGACAACTTCCGATACCTGGACCTGTTCAGGGTTGTCCACCAGTGCCTTGGCAATGTATTCTATCAGCTCTTTCATACCTCCATCTCCTTGCAGTCATGCGGGGTGAGAAGAATACCGGGTGTGTCATAAAAGCGCAGGGTCAGGTGCGCAGGTTCAGGCGGATGCAGCCTGTTCCGGTGCAGCGGCCTGTTTTTTCAGAATGCTTTGCACCGTGGTGGAGGGTTTGGCACCCTTCTCCAGCCAGTATGCGATTCTGTCCTGCTTCAACACGATGGCAACCGGCTCGGTCATGGGGTCATAGGTGCCCAGGGCTTCTAAAAATCTGCCGTCTCTGGGGGCCTCAATGTCAGCTGCCACAATTCTGTAAAAGGGTTTTTTCTTGGTGCCTTTACGGGTCAATCTGATTCTTACGGACATATTTTATTTTCTCCTTAAAACGGCAGCATGCCTTTTAATGACCGCATGCCGCCTTTATTAAACTTCTTGATCATTTTCATGGACTGGGTGTAGCTTTTCAACAGCTTGTTGACATCCTGGACACTTGTCCCGCTGCCAAGGGCAATTCTTTTTTTCCGGGAGGCCTTGATGATCCCGGACTTTTCTCTTTCTTCCGGGGTCATGGAATTGATGATCGCCTCGATTTTTACAAACTCCCTGTCATCGATATCCACCCCCTTGAGCTGCTTTTTGCTCATTCCCGGCAGCATGCCCAGCAGATCCTTGACAGACCCCATTTTCCGGACGGTTTTCATCTGGTTTTTGAAGTCTTCTAAAGTAAATGCGTTCTGCCGCAGCTTTTTTTCAAGGGACTTGGCTTCCTTTTCATCCACTGCATCCTGGGCCCGTTCAATAAAGGAAAGGGTATCTCCCATACCCAGGATTTTGGATGCCATCCGGTCCG
>JAABSB010000093.1 GCA_011390615.1 Desulfotignum sp.
GCTTCAGCGGTTCTGCCCTGGGCCTTGAATCCTCCCAGCTGCCCGGAACTCTGGGGGGTCAGGCCGATATGGCCCATGACCAGCATGCCGCCGTCGGCAATGGCCTGGATCTGGGGACATACCCGCTTGCCGCCTTCCAGTTTGATGGCATCCACGCCGGCTTCCTTGTGAAACCGCCCGGCATTGCGCACCGCCTCCGGCACACTGACCTGGTAGGACAAAAACGGCATGTCGCCGATAACAAATGTGTCGTGAGCGCCCCTGCGCACAGCCTCACTGTGGACAATGCACTGGTCCATGGTTACCGGTACCGTACCTTCATAGCCGTATACACACATGCCCAGAGAATCTCCCACCAGGATCATGTCCATGCCGGCGGCTTCGGCAAAGGTGGCGTTCCAGTAATCATAGGCCGTGATCCAGACGACCTTTTCCCCGGCCTGTTTTTTGTTCTGCAGGTCCCATCGGGTCAGTTTTTTCTTTTTCATGCTGCCTCCAAAAAAATATTCAGGATATGTCACATATGATGTGACGATTGTTTTTATAGTGTGACATTTTAGTGATAAAAAAAATCCCCGGGCTTTGTCAAGGATTTTTTACATATTTTTTTGAGGTGTGGGTTTTAAGAGGCAAGAACAGAAAAATAAATGAAATGCAGGATGGGGAATCAGTTTTTGATCAACTGCCCATTTTATGGGACAGGTCTTCAGACACCTTGAGGATCTGGGGTTTTATTTCTTCCAGAGCCCGGTGGGTAAGGCGCATGGCCGGCCCGGAAATGCTGACGGCATAGGCAGGATAATGGTTGTGATCAAAGATGGGGGCCGCAATGCAGCGCAGCCCGATGGTCATCTCTTCATCATCAATGGCATAGCCGTTTCGGCGGATCCGGGACAGCTCCTGCAGAAACTCATTCTTGTCAGTGATGGTGTTGGGGGCCAGGGGCCGGCGGTCCACCGTGTTCAAATAGTGATCCAGTTCATGGTCCGGCAGAAAGGCCAAAATGGACTTGCCCAGTCCGGTGCAGTAGGCCGGGGCCTTGTCACCTAAGGCAGAGTCCATCCGGAGCACCTCCAGACTGTCGATTTTGTCGATGTGGATGATTTCCTGGTTCTTGAACAGCCCCAGGTTGATGGTTTCCTTATACAGTATGGACAGCCGGTGCATATGGGGTTTGGCCATGCGCCGGATCTCGAACCGGTCCGCCACCTTCTGGGCCAGGGCCATGATCTTCAAGGTGGGCTGGTACTTGTTGCTGCTGTTTTTTTCCACATACCCCAGATCCTTGAGGGTGGAGATGAACCGGTGGCTGCCGGCCCGGTTGGTGTCCATGAGCCGGGCCGCCTCACTCACGCTCAACTCCCCGTGGGCAGCCAGAAGCTCCAGCATCCGGATGCCTTTTTCAAGGGAGGCGATGTTGTAATATTTTTTTTCAGTCATGTTGTGTTCCACATATACGGTTCACCAAAGCAATTTGTCACGCCCTGGAAGACGCTTGTATCAATATATGATACGTATTATGGCAAGTTTAAGCACCATGTCAAGGATAAACCGTTGGCGGAATCCTGCAAAAGACTGTCGGTGGTCTGTCCGTTGCAGGGCAGCGGTGTATGTGGCGGAACCGGTGATGCAGGGGGCTACTGCAGTACAAAAGGAATTCGTGATTTATACCACGGTTCACGATTGGGCAGCGTTATGTCGGTCAAATGCCCTCCAGGGCCTGCGTAAGATCCGCGATCAGGTCCCGGGTGTCTTCAATGCCGGTGGAATACCGGATCAGGCCTTCCGGGATTCCCATGGCAGCCCGCTCTTGTGCGGTACATTCCACATGGCTTGTGGTGGCCGGCGGCCCCACAATGGTTTCCACCGCCCCGAGGTTGGCTGCAGCATGGGCAAATGTCAGCCTGGGAAGAAATTTTTTTACCGCCGCAAAAGAGTTTTGTTTCAGCTCAAAACTGAGCATGCCCCCGAATCCGCGCATCTGCTGCTTTGCGATCTCATGATTTTCATGGGATTCCAGGCCCGGGTAGTGCACCCGGCCCACGGCTGGATGATCTGCCAGAAACCGGGCGATTTCCAGGGCGCTTTTGTTCTGCTGGGCAACTCTCAGGTGCAGGGTTTTCATGCCCCGCAGCAGCAGATAGGCTGCCATGGGGTGGAGGGTGGCGCCGTTGATTTCCCGGAAATGGTAGATCTGCTTCACCAGGTGCTTGTCTCCGCAGATCACCCCGCCCAGGGCATCGGCATGGCCCCCCAGAAATTTGGTGGCACTGTGGAGCACCAGGTCCGCCCCGTACTGCAGCGGATTCTGGTTGATGGGGGTGGCAAAGGTGTTGTCCACGATCACAATGGCCCCGGCCTTTTTGGCGGCCGTGATCAGCCGTTCCAGATCCACCACCTTGATGGTGGGGTTGGTGGGGGTTTCCAGGTATAAAATTTTGCACCCTTTTGCCACTTCCGCTTCAATGGCTTCATGGTCCGTGGTGTCGCACAATGTCACATCCACCTTGAATCGGGGCAGAAACTCGATAAAGAGCTTGTTGGTTCCGCCATAGGTGTCTTTTACAGACACCACCCGGTCTTCGGGAGCAAGCAGGCCGAACAGGGCGCTGCTGATGATGCCCATGCCGGTGGCGGCACTGGTGGCAGCCTCTCCCCCTTCCATCTGCCGCACTTTTTCCTCAAATGCCTGTACCGTGGGGTTGGTGTTTCTGCCGTAGATATGGCCGGGTTTTTTCCCCTGTGCCACTTGGATCCATTCATCCAGATCTTTGTATCCAAAAGACACACTGTGAACCACCGGCACCTGGGTGGCACCCTGCATTAAAGATTGCGCTTCACCGCCCCAGACCGCCAGTGTGCCTGTGTGTATTGCATTGTCCATTGTTTCTCCTGTCCATATTTTGATCATGTTGTGTAAAATTAAAAGGGCTGTATACAGAATTTGCAGCCATAAGTCCAGACAAGGCGGCACAAACCATGTAACCGCTTCTCAAGGGACAGGCAATTGTCGGGCAGAAATGCTGCCCCCGGAGGCGTCTTCCTGCTGAACAAGGGATTACCTGTATCATTATTAATATGGAAACCTGGACCACAGGGCCAGGTCAGGTCTGATAGGCTCTGCCCAATATAACTGATAGAACTCCTTAGCTCGCGGTTGGCCCCCTATGGGGGCAGCAAACCGAAAGCCTGGTTTTCTGGGTTTTGATTCATACAAAAATTGGATGGCAGGGGGCTCCTGCCGTATAGAAGGCCATCTCTATTCAACCGGTTGTCGTCGGACTATGTCAGCGCTTAGTGGGGGGCGGTGCTGGTTGCTCGCATCCCATTCTGGTACGGTTGTTACAGGGTGTGGGCATGCGCAGCGTTAAGAACGGCAAACTGTCTGAGGACATACCTGCCCGCAGTTTTTGCCGTTTAGCTGCGCCAAGCCCTACACCCTGTCAACCGGGACAGACGGGTGAGGGCAACCGGCACCGTTCCCCACGGGTCGAAGAACAAAAACGAAGGACAAGATCACCATGTGACATTTCTCTGCCCGGTGGGAACTGAATATTTGCAATAGTAGCGTGCACGCTACTATGGCAAATATCCAGGTGGGAAAACGGCCATTGAATGGTGAACCGGTCAATGGTATAGTACCTGACTGTTATACTTCTTTACATTTAAAAACTGTCTTTTTTATCTGTATGAAATAAGGAGGCTTGACAGCTGCATGGGGGAAAAAACAGGCGATCTGGTGGTGCTGGCGGGAAAAACTGCCTATGAACATATACGAAAGAACGGACTGTCCCCGGATGATATCCAGCTGGTTCTGGGGGCATCGGGCGCTGCCAAATGGCTGGTGCTCCACGGCCTGGACAGCGCCATATTCTCCCACTGGTTCAAATACCGCAAAGATCCGCTGCTGCTTCTGGGCACCTCCATCGGTGCCTGGAAATTTGCCGCAGCTGCCCAAAAAAATCCGGCCCTGGCCTTTGATGCCTTAAAACATGCCTATATCCATCAGTATTACCAGGGCCGGGTGACACCTGCCCAGGTCACCCGTGAATCGGTGCGCATCATGCAGGCGTTTCTTGACCAGACCCGGGTGGATGAGATTTTGTGCCATCCGTTTATCCGCATCGCTTTCGGGGCGGTCCGGTGCCGGTATATGCTGGCTTCCAGGCACCGACCGGTCCAGTTGCTGGGCATTTTTGCAGGGGCCTGCGTGAACCGGGTGTCCCGGAATCTGCAGCAGATCTATCTGGAACGGTTTGTGTTTCACCACCCGCAGTTTGACACCCGGGACATGGATTTTTCTGATTTTCCCACCCGGTTTGTGCCGTTGGAAAAGCAGAATTTTCAGGCGGCCCTGACCGCATCCGGTGCGATTCCCTATGTCATGGAAGGGGTGGCAGATATTCCCGGTGCACCCTCAGGGATATACAGAGATGGCGGCATTCTGGATTATCATCCTTCCTTTGCCTTGTCTTCCACCAGGAAGGGATTCATTCTCTATCCCCATTTTTATCCGTATATTATTCCGGGCTGGTTTGACAAAAATCATGTCAACCGCCGGGTGAACGGGTTGGCTGCTGATCGGATTATTCTTGTGGCACCGTCTGAAAAATTTGTATCGCGTCTTCCCTTTGGACGTATCCCGGACAGAAAAGATTTCATCCGCCTCATGGGACAGGATGGGGTGCGGGTAAGCGCCTGGGAACAGGCGGCTGACATGGGCCGGGTTCTGGGGGATGCATTTCTTGAAGCCACACATACCGGCTGCATTCAGGATCTGGTCCGCCCCCTGCCGTAAGTGACTGTTCAGGCATGGGACATTGCTGCCAGTATAGCCTGGCAGGCCATGTCCGCACCGCCGGCCCGGGCAGTGACATAGGCCAACGCGTTCTGCCGGCGGATCTCCCTGTCCCCCGTGTGTGCCAGGTGGTGCACCATGGCATCTGCTGCCGTTTGCCAGCCGGTTTTTCTTTCCACAAGATTGGTTTCAAACACCGCTTTTCCCACCCAGAAAAAATCATCCCAGAAAGGCCCGGTTACCACAGGTACACCCTGGAGAAGCGGTTCCATGAAATTCTGCCCCCCCAGGGGAGCAAGGCTGCCGCCCATGAACACCACATCAGCATGGCCAAACGCGCTGCGCATCTCTCCGAATCTGTCCCAGAGGATGATGCCGGGATGCAAAAGGGGTGCTGTCATCCGGGAGCGCAGGTAAAACCTTTTGCCGGTCCTGTTGAGCAGGCGTTTCCAGGTGGAGAGCCGGTGCATGTGCCTGGGGAAAATTGCCACCACCTGATGGGGAAATCTTTCGAGAATGCGATGGACCATCTGCAGGGCCTGCTTTTCCTCCTGGCGGCGGATGGAGGCAAAAATGGACACCGGCAGGGGGCAGGGGAACAGGTCTGTCAGAGAAGATTCTGTTCTTTCCAAAGGCAGGGGACCGATGGATTCAAATTTGATGTTGGGCATGGTGGACACTGCTGCGCAGGCAAACACCCTGCGGAACCTGTCAGCATCCTGGTCGGAAACAGCCAGGATTTGGTGGGGGCTGACCCGTGACCACAAGGATTTTGTCCATTGGTAGCCACGGCTGCTTTTTTTTGACATGCGGCCGTTGACCACCAGTATCTGTGAGCGGTTTTGCCGCAAATAATACAAAAGGGCCGGCCACAGTTCGGTTTCCAGCAGCACCATGGCCTTGGGGTTCACCTGTTTTACCGCTGCCTGTGCCACTTTTGGCATATCAAAGGGAAACCATGCCAGAGATACGGATACACGGGGATGGGAAAATGCCCTGGCCTGTTCTGTTTTCAGGATCTGCATGCCCTGTTCTGTGGTGGTGGTGACCAGCACCGTAACAGGAAAGTCCGGTGTTAGATGCCGGATCAGGCGGACTGCCAGCAAAGCTTCCCCTGCCGAGGCTGCCTGAATCCAGAGATCCGCCTGTGACAGACGGGATGCACAGATCCGCATGGCAAACGAATCAGCCAGTCTCGGGCTTTTTTGCAAAAAAGGCAGGGCAGCGGCCCAGAGAATATTGTAAAATGCCATAAAATTGGGTATAAAGGCGGACTTTGTCATGGGAACATATGCTCTCATGTTTTTAAATGATTGACAATAGGTCTGGAACCAAAGATAAAGGTTTATGGAGAAAAGACACCCCAGTCTGTCCAGGTCCCGGCGCAAAAAGATATTTGATCTGGTATTTAAATACCGGATGCGGCTGATCACAGCAGCCCTGTGCATGGTTGTGGTGGCGGCCGCCAACGGGTCCATGGCATTTCTGGTCAAACCGGTTATAGATGATATTTTTGTGGCCCGGGACAGGGAAATGCTGGTTCTGATTCCGGGACTGGCCGTGCTGGTGTTTCTGCTCAAGGGCATGGGCACATTCGGATCGGAATATCTCATGAACTATATCGGAGAGCGCATCATCCGGTTTTTCAGGGACGCTTTGTATGAAAGGATCACAGACCTGCCCCTGGCCTTTATGCACAAAGAAAAAACAGGGGCACTCATGTCCAGGATCACCAATGATGTGAACATTGTCAAAGGCATGGTATCCACGGCTGTGATCAATATATTCCGGGATTTTTTTTCCATTATCGCTTTTTTGTTCGTGATCTTCTACCGGGACTGGCAGCTGGCCTGCGGTGCCTTTGTTGTCCTGCCCCTGGCGTTTTATCCCATCCTGGTGTTCGGACGAAGGGTGCGCCGATATTCCACCGGGACCCAGGAAACCATGGCGGAACTCAATTCATTTCTCCATGAAACATTTACCGGCAGCAAGATCATCAAGATTTTCAATCTCCAGGCCTTTGAAAAACAGCGGTTCAGGCAAAAAACCGGCCGCCTGTTCCAGCTGGAGATGAAAAAAGTGATGGTCAAAGCCCTGTCCTCACCGGTCATGGAGTTTTTAGGGGGCCTGGGCATTGCCTTTATCATCTGGTTCGGGGGATTGCGGGTCATTAACGGCACCTCAACGCCGGGCATCTTTTTTTCCTTTTTAACCGCGGTCATGATGCTGTATGACCCGGTGAAAAGAATATCCAAGCTCAACAACATTATCCAGGAAGGGACGGCAGCAGCCTCCCGGATTTTCGATGTACTGGAAGAGGAACAGACCATAAAAGAAAAGTCCGGCCCCACGGTTCTTAAGGGCAGAACCCTGGATGTGGCATTTGAAGATGTGTGGTTCAGCTATGGTTCTGATGAAGCCCCGGCATTGAAAAACATCTCCCTTACAGCTGCGCCCGGGGAGGTCCTGGCCCTGGTGGGTATGAGCGGCGGGGGTAAGACCAGCCTGGTGAACCTGATTCCCCGGCTCTATGATGTGACCGCCGGCAGGGTGACCGTGGGGGGCATAGATGTCCGGGACCTGTCCATAGACTCGTTGCGGGACCATATTTCCATTGTGACCCAGGAGCCCATTTTGTTCAATGAGACCGTGCGGGACAATATCCGGTACGGCCGCATGGATGCAACCGATGAACAAATAGAGGCAGCTGCTGAATCCGCCTATGCCCATGATTTTATCATTGGGTTTCCCAAGGGGTATGACACCCTGATCGGAGAGCTGGGGTCCCGGCTGTCCGGCGGGGAAAAACAGCGCATATGCATTGCAAGAGCCCTGATCAAGGATGCGCCTGTGCTGATTCTGGATGAGGCAACCTCAGCCCTGGATTCCCAGGCGGAACAGGTGGTACAAAAAGCCCTGGAAAATCTTATGAAGGGCAGAACATCTTTTGTCATTGCCCACCGGCTGTCCACCATTGACTATGCCTCACGCATTGTTTTATTGAAAAACGGCACCATTGCAGAGCAGGGAACCCGGGATCAGCTCATGGCGCGCAAAGGGATGTTTTACACCCTGACCACCCTGCAGGCTGCACCAGGTGCCCTGACCTGAATTTTTGAACCGGAAGATGCTATAGAAAAAGGAGGAAAAAATGGGTATTTCCAAAGATCTGCTGGAAATCCTGGTCTGCCCTAAATGCAAGGGGCCCATCAGGGTGACGGAAAAACAGGACGGCCTGGTGTGCGACACCTGCCTGCTTTTGTATGAGATCAAAGATGATATCCCCATCATGCTTGTGGAAGAGGCAAAACCTGTCACCCCATGAGCGTGCCGAAACCACCAGATCCAGCCAAGCTTGTGATGTCGGTTTTCATGAAAGAAAAGCCGTTGTTTTCAGAGGTGTTCGCTTTTCTGGAAACCATTGGCGGGCCTGTGGATCTGATCTCCAGATGGCTGGATTTCAATTATACCGGCTATTACCACAAAGAAATGGGATCTCCCCTTTTTAGGCGGGTAGTGGCCTTTAAGCCCCTCATGGACCAGGTAAAACTGGCATCTGTCAAACAGGCAACCAATGCAGTGGAAGCGCAGTTCAGCCGTGAAAATCTGCGTCGGATCAACATCGATCCCGGGTATCTGCTGCCTTCCCGGTTTGTTCTGGCCACGGGAAAAGACTATTCCCACAGAATTTATATTGGTGAAGACATATATGCAGACCTGACCCTGATGTATACGCGCCAGGGGTTTGTCCCTCTGGACTGGACCTATCCGGATTATGCCGGCCCTGACATCATCCGGTTTCTGGAACAGGTGAGAGACAAATATATGCGGGATCTTACAGCTGTTAAAAGGAACCATTCATGATAAAAAGCATGACCGCGTTTGCAAAAGCCGGCCACACCCGGGGAACCATCACAGCAGAAGTGATTGTGCGCTCCTTTAATTCCAGACACCTGGATTTTAATGTGTATATGCCCGAAGCCTGCCAGGCATTTGAAGAAGATATTAAAAAGGTTATCACCCGATACCACCAGCGGGGCCGCATGGAAATCCGCATCACTGTCCAGGATGATTCTCTGGAACCGGATCAGTTTGCAGTGGATGAGGCAAAGGCCGCAGCCTATTTTCAGGCCCTGCAGCAGGTAGGCAAATGCCTGAACCTTTCAGATGAACCCGGACTGGATCAGGTTCTGTGTGCAAAAAATATCATTGTGCCGGCGCCAAAACAACTGGATCCGCAGCTGCTGTGGCAGGTGGTGTTGGAAGCAGTGGAAAATGCAGCCCTGGAACTGGACCAGATGCGAAAGAAAGAGGGCACCCACCTGTACCAGGATTTGGCAGCCAGGGTGGATGCCATTGAAAACCAGATGACCCTGGTCAAAGACCAGGCAAAAGAGATCCCCGTCATTTATAAAAAACGACTGGCGGAGCGTCTGGAAAGGCTGGTGACGGACAAAAACGACATTGATCCGGTGCGGCTGGCCCAGGAAGTGGCAATGCTTGCGGATAAAAGTGATGTGTCCGAGGAAATTGTCCGGATATTAAGCCATATCCAGCAGTTCCGGGATGTGATGAATGCAGACCGGTCCCAGGGGCAGAAACTCAATTTTCTGATCCAGGAATTCAACCGGGAATTCAACACCATCGGGTCCAAGGCAGGCAATGCACAATTGTCCCACATGGTGGTGGACCTGAAATCACAGCTGGAAAAAATCAGAGAACAGGTGCAGAATATTGAATAAGGAAAAAACTATGGAACAGGCGCTGTTGAACATCGGCTTTGGCAATACGGTTGTGGCGGAACGGGTGGTGGCCATTTTATCACCCAATTCAAGTCCCATGAAACGTATCAAGGATGAGGCAAGGGATGCACGCTGTCTCATCGATGCCACCCACGGCAGAAAAACCCGGGCTATCATTGTCATGGACAGCAACCATGTGATTTTATCAGCTATCCAGGCCGAGACAGTGGCTTCCCGGTTTGCATCTCTGGTAAATGACACAGAGGCCCAGGAAGAGGTGTAGGATGGCCCGAAAAGCACGGCTGTTTGTGATATCCGCCCCGTCCGGGGCGGGTAAGACCACACTGATAAAACAGCTTTTACCGCAGTTTTCTGAAGTTTCCTATTCCGTGTCCCATACCACCCGTCCCCCGCGGCCCGGGGAGATCCATGGCAGAGATTATTTTTTCATTGATGAAGCCGGGTTCGAGGCTATGATCGAAACCGGTCACTGGCTGGAATGGGCCAGAGTCCATGGCCACTATTACGGCACATCCCGCACCTTTGTGGTAAGCCAGCTTGAAAAGGGCAACACCCTGCTGCTGGACATCGATGTCCAGGGGGCAGCCCAGATTATGGCATCCGGCCTGGATCCTGTGTCGGTGTTCATCATGCCGCCCTCTTTTGAAGAACTGCGCCGCCGTCTGGAAAACCGCGGCACAGACCCGGCCCAGACCATTGCCCGGCGCCTGAAAAATGCAGAACAGGAGATCAGCCAAAAACATTTGTTTCAGTATGTGCTGGTGAACGATGATCTGGAGACCGCGTCTGCACAATTGTGCGGAATTTTTAAAAAAGAGATGGCAATCAATTGACACCTTCTGCAGACAGCCGGAATACGGGCAAAAAAAATGCAGAGATCCTTTATGGATTCCACAGTGTGTTTGAGGCCCTCAAGGCAGGAAGAAGGCGGTTTGAAACCCTGTATATCACCCGGAACCGAGCTGGTAAACGGGGGGACAAAATTGTGTCCCTGGCGGCAGCTGCAGGCATAAAGGTATCTGTTGCAGATGCCGGACAAATGGAAAAGCTTTCACAGTCAGATGCCCACCAGGGCATTGCCGCCAGAACATCGGTATTTCCGGTCGGCAGGGGATCTGATATCCTGCCCTGGATCAAAAGCCGGCAGGGCCCTTTTTTTGCCCTTGTCCTGGATCAGATCGAAGATCCCCAGAACCTGGGTGCCCTGGTCCGCACTGCCCTGTGCACGGGTGTGGATTGCATCATGATCCCCAAAGACCGGTCAGCACTGCCGACCCCCGGGGTTTCCAGGGCCTCTGCCGGGGCCATGGAGCATGCACAGATTTTTATTGTGACCAATACAGCAGCCACCCTGCGCACCCTCAAGGAAAACCAGGCCTGGACAGCCGGCCTGGATGCCGAAGGGGATACAAAGCTGTTCCAGGCTGATCTTACAGGGCACCTGGCTTTGGTGGTGGGGGGGGAACATAAGGGAATACGGCCCGGGGTCCGCCGGGAATGTGATTTCCTGGTCTCCATTCCCATAACAGGCCCTGTAAATTCTTTGAATGCCTCGGTTGCCGGCGGTATGGCCATGTATGAAGCGCTGCGCCAGCGTACCATGAATCAGAGCGGATAAAAGGAAAGAGAATATTCAATATGTCAGCACAGATTGCAATTGATACTGACGGCACATGGGTTGTGCCGGATAATCCGAAAATCGCCTGTATCCAGGGAGACGGCATTGGTGCAGATATCTGGCCCGGTGCCAGAATGGTCCTGGATGCTGCTGTGGCAGCAGTGTTCCGCCAGCAGAAGAAAATTGACTGGGTTCCGGTTTTGGCCGGGGAAGACAGTTTCAGGCACAATGGCCAAAGGCTTCCTGCAGAAACGCTGGAGACAATACAGGCGTTTAAAGTGGCCATGAAAGGGCCCCTGACAACCCCGGTGGGAGAGGGCATCAGAAGTTTGAACGTGCAGATCCGCCGGCATCTGGATCTGTATGCCTGTATCCGGCCGGTGCAGTATTATCCGCCGGTTCCCAGTCCCATGACCCATCCGGAAAAGGTGGATATGGTGGTATTCAGGGAAAACACCGAGGATGTATATGCAGGCATTGAATGGGAATCCTGCTCCAGCGGGTCCCGGCAGCTGATGCACCTGTTGAGAACCCATCTGGATTGTGACCTGCCAGATTCCTGTGCCCTGGGACTCAAGCCCATGTCCCCTGAAAAAAGCAAACGTCTGGTGAAAAAGGCCTGTGAATACGCATTTGAGAACAACAGAAAAACCGTGACCCTCATGCACAAGGGCAATATCATGAAATTTACAGAAGGGGGGTTCTGCAGATGGGGGTATGAGGCGGCTTTTGAACATTTTGGTGACAGAATTATCACGGAAAAAAAATTATATGAAACACATGAAGGGATCATTCCCGCGGGCCATGTGGTAATCCGGGACAGGATCGCGGACATGGTGTTTGCCGATGTTTTGCTTAAACCGGAACAGTATGATATCATTGCCTGTCCCAATCTTAACGGTGACTATATTTCAGATGCCCTTGCTGCCCAGGTGGGCGGGCTGGGCATTGCCCCGGGGGCCAATATAGGACAAACCTGTGCTGTATTTGAAGCCACCCACGGCACCGCGCCCGATATTGCGGGAAAAGACATGGCCAACCCCTGTTCCATGATTTTGTCCGGTGCCATGATGCTGGATCACTTAGGGTGGCAGGCTGCAGGGGATGCGGTGCGGCAGGCAGTGGGCCGGGCCCTGGCCGGGGGCTGCGTGACCCCGGACCTGGCCGCAAGGCTTTCCGGGGTAGAGGAAGTTTCATGCTCCAGGTTTTCAGAAATCATAAAGCAATCGCTTTTGGCCGGTGCCTGAAAGCAACCGCCCGGTTTTGTCATGCACTGGTGTTTCCCCACCAGTGCATGAAATGCCGGGTTCTGCTGGATCCCGGCACAGCAGCACCACATACCGTCCAGGCATGTTTCT
>JAABSB010000094.1 GCA_011390615.1 Desulfotignum sp.
ATTTCAGATTTGCCCTGGAAAGGGCGGTTGAGTACCGCCGGCAGAAACAGGCCAGACATCCCAAAGAACCCCTCAACCGGGAAGGCATCATCGGTGAGAGCCGTGCGATCTCATACTGCCTGGAACAGGTCGCCAAGGCGGCAGATACGGATATTCCGGTGCTGGTAACCGGTGAAACCGGCACCGGAAAAGAGCTTTTTTCCAAAGCCATTCATGCCAGCAGCAAAAGAGCCCCTGCAGAGTTTGTGGTGGTGGATTGTGCTGCCCTGCCCGAACATCTGGTGGAAAGTACTATTTTCGGCCATACAAAAGGGGCTTTCACCGGTGCGGATATGGAAAAAACAGGGCTGATGAAAATGGCGGACAAAGGCACCCTGTTTCTTGATGAGATAGGGGAGCTTCCCTTTGATGTCCAGAAAAAATTTCTCAGGGCCCTGCAGGAAAAAAAATTTCGGCCCCTGGGGGGAAAAATTGAAGTCAAAAGTGATTTCCGGTTGATATGTGCCACCCACCGGAATCTGGAGGATATGGTAAAAGAAAAAAAATTCAGGGAAGATCTGTTTTTCAGGATAGTTTCCATGAACATTCACCTGCCCCCTTTAAAAGAGAGGGGAAGGGATGTGGCTGTTCTTGCTTTGAACCATATCAACCGTCAGAATGGGTTTTATCCCCAGAATGTCTGCAACATGTCCCGGGCATTTATTGATGAGCTGCAGATTTACGACTGGCCGGGAAATGTGAGAGAACTTTTCAATACCCTGGATCTTGTGTGTGCTGAAGCAGGGGACGGGGCCACTCTGTTTCCCCATCATCTGCCCGAACATATCCGCGCGTTTAACATCCGGCATAAATTTGCAGCCAGAGGCGATGCCGGCAGTCCTGCAGAAAAATCCCGGACCTCTGCTTTGGAATCTGCGGAAACCATGCCGGTTCTCAAAGACCATATTGAAAACACAAAAGCTGTCTACCTGCAGCATCTGCTGGCCATCACCAGGGGAAACATCAAAGAATCCTGCAGAATATCCGGTCTTTCCAGAGGCCATCTCTACCGTCTCATGCAGCAGTATCACATTAAAACCAATGCAGATTCTTAACACCATTATTCCCATATTCAGTGTGATTCTTATAGGATGGCTGGCCCGGCGCAAAGGCTTTATACCGGCCGGGTTCACAGGACCTGCCAACCGTCTTGTTTTTTATTTTGCCATTCCGGCCATGGTGTTTGCCGCCATCGCCAAAGGATCCTTGAAAACCGATTTCAACCCGGTGCTTCTGGGATGCACCCTTGCAGCTGTGGGAGTGTCTTTTGGAATGACCTGTATCATGGGGCGTATTTTTCAGGTGCCAAAACGCAGATTCGGCACCTTTGTGCAAAGTGCAGTTCATGGAAATCTGGGATATATCGGTCTGGCCGTGGCCTATTACTACCTGGGCCAGGAGGGTTTTGTCAGCGCCAGCCTGCTCATCGGTTTTATTATGATCCTCCAGAACCTTTTGTCTGTAAGTATTTTGCAGTTTTATAATGACACAGATGCACACCGGAACAATGCAGGCAAAATTTTGTCAAAAGTCATGGGCAACCCTGTTATCATTTCTGCCGTTGCCGGCATCTGTTTTTCTCTGACCAATGCGGCGCTGCCCATGGTCCTTGTACGGACCCTGGATATTATTTCCGGCATGGCCCTGCCCCTTGCACTGCTGCTCATCGGCGCCACCTTGAATTTTGATCTGATGAAATCACAATTGGCGCCGGTTCTGCCGGCTGCGGGCATCAAACTTTTCCTGGTGCCGGGATTGGGCGTTCTTCTGTATACCTTATGGGGGCTGTCTTCAGAAATATATCTACCCGGATTGATTCTGCTGGCCTCACCATCGGCCACCGTCAGTTATGTCATGGCTGTGGAGATGAACGGAGATGTGGATTTTGCCGTTACCGCCATCTCCCTTTGTACGCTCTTGTCCGCTGCTTCCTTTTCCGTCTGGCTGCATGTCACGTAACCGGACAAAGAAGCCTGGAGCAGCCGGAATGAACTGGTTGAACACACAAGCCCTGTCGACAAAAACCTTGAACCTTTATTATCTATCTTTTATAATATAAATTTTTATCCTAAGAAAACGTGCGTGGAAGCCGGCCTGTCTGGGCTATTGCGTATCTGCCTGCTTGGTTTTATGATTATTGTTACAGATGGCCCTAAATTGAAAAAAATATCCTTACAACATGTGCTTGTGTTTCCCTATCCGGGTTTGATTCTGCTGTCTGTCGCACTGGTGCGCTATGTCTCCATGCGCAACGGACACCAGGCCGTGAACAGTGCGGCCCTTCAAAAGGGTACACCATGATGACTGATACCAGGACAGATGCCTTTCCTGTCTGGATAGTTGTAATTCTGGCTATGGGTCTGCTGGTTCTGGGGGTCGGCGGTACATGGTATTACAACAACCAGGCCAAAGCCGCCCGGCAGGCGGCCATTGCCCATCTGACTGAGATCGGGCAGGGCCAGGCAGAGGCACTTGCAGCCTGGCGCAGAACACAGCTGGAACAGGCGGCTGCGGTGATGGAAATCCCTTTTCTGGCACAGGAGGTGATCCGGTTTCTGACAGACCCCCGGGACAGGAAAGCCCACCTTCTGCGCACCCGGTTTGCCAGCCTTCCCTCACGGTACCAGTACACTGAAGTGCTGGTGCTTGACCAGGAAGGGCGCAACAAGCTCGGCCAAACCTGGAATGCAGAGACCAGCTCCATACATGCATCTGCACTCAAAGAAGCATTTCACCAGGGCACACCGGTTTTTGCCCGGATGCATATGGATGAACGGCAGGAAACACCCTGCATCAGTATTGTTGTTCCCGTGTTCGGCCAGAGCCCTGACGCTGTTCTTCCGGATTTTCAACCCCTGGGTGGACTTGTTTTCATTCAGGAAGCTGAACAGGGCCTGTATCCGTTGCTCAGGTCCTCCTGGCCTGCTTCGGCAAAGACCGGAGAAACCCTGCTGGTACGCCGTGATAAAGATGCGGTGGTGTTTCTTAACAACCTGGCCATGTATGCTGACACAGCGTTGAAACTTCAGGTTTCAGTGGCCAAAAAGGATACGCTGGTGATTATGGCAGCCCTGGGCCGGCAGGGGGTTGTCCAGGGAAAAGATTACCGCGGGGTTGATGTGGTGGCCGTGCTGCTGCCGGTGCCTGATTCTCCCTGGTATATGGTGGCCAAGCAGGATGCGGACCGGGTTTTTGCACAGTGGCAGGCCAGGTCCGGTTTTTTATTGACCTTGTTTGCAGCGCTGGCAGGCGGGCTTGTGGTTATCGGCTTGCTGGCATGGCAGGAGCACAAAATGGCACGGTATAAGCGGTTGTACCGTGCCGAAGCCCGGCTGCGCCGGGAGGCGAAACAGGCCGGCGCTGCATTGCAGGAGAGTGAACGCAGCAAATCGGTTCTCATGGCCAACCTGCCCGGCATGGTCTACCGCTGCTGTTATGACCGGTCCTGGACCATGCAGTTTCTTTCCCAAGGCTGTTTTGTCCTCACAGGATACAGTCCCGAAGACCTGGTGAACAACAGCAGGGTTTCCTTCAATGACCTGATTTTACCCGATGACCGCCGGCAAGTATATGATATCTGGGACCGGGCAGTGGCTGATAATATCCCGGCAAAGCTTGAATACAGGATCATCACTGCGGACAAACAGCAAAAATGGGTATATGAACAAGGGGTCCCTGTTTATGACAAGACAGGGGAGATCCAGGCCCTTGAAGGCATCATCATGGATATATCGGACCGCAAACAGGCAGAAGCGGAACGGGAAAAACTGGATGCCCAGTTCCAGCAGGCCCAGAAAATGGAATCCGTGGGACGGCTGGCAGGGGGGGTAGCCCATGATTACAACAATATGCTCAATGTGATCCTCGGATATGCAGAACTGGCCCTGGGCAAAACCGATCCTGCCGACGCGCTGCATGACAATCTGGAAAAAATCCATGCAGCTGCCACCCGGTCGGCAGATATTACCCGCCAGCTGCTTGCATTTGCCAGAAAGCAGACCATCGCCCCCAAAGTGCTGGATTTGAACCGGACAATTGACGGGGGCATGCTTCAGATTTTGCACCGGCTCATGGGAGAGAATATTGATTTGTCCTGGCAGCCCGCCGACACCTTGTGGTCCGTTAAAATGGATCCGGTTCAGATCGATCAGATCCTGGCCAATCTGTGTGTGAATGCCAGAGATGCCATAGCAGATGTGGGAAAAATCACCATTGAAACCGGGACAAAAACATTTGACCAGGCATATTGTGATGACCACCCGGGCTTTATTCCCGGTGATTTTGTCATGCTGGCGGTGAGTGACAACGGCTGCGGCATGGACAAAGAAACCCAGGAAAATATGTTTGAGCCTTTTTTCACCACCAAAAAAGCAGGAAAAGGCACCGGCTTAGGGCTTGCCACCGTGTACGGCATTGTCAGGCAGAACAACGGCTTTATCAATGTGTACAGTGAACAGGATAAAGGCACCACCATACGGATTTACCTGGCCCGCCACACAGAACACCAGGAACAGGTTCAGCCGAAGACCAGTCCCCCTGTGCCGTCAGGCCATGGCGAGACCGTTCTGGTTGTGGAGGATGAAACCGTCATCCTGGACCTGGCCTGTGCCATGCTGGACCATCTGGGGTACACCGCACTGGCGGCTGCCTCCCCGGAGGAGGCCATGAACCTGGCACAGGCCCATGCCGACACTATCCACCTGCTGATCACCGATGTGGTCATGCCCGGGATGAACGGCCGGGACCTGGCTGTACAACTGGCAAAATTGTACCCGGATCTCAAGGTGTTGTTCATGTCCGGTTACACCGCCAATGTGATTGCCCACCACGGGGTGCTGGATCAGGGGGTGCAGTTCATGCAGAAACCCTTTTCCATGGATGACATTGCCGCAAAGGTGCGGGAGGTGATGGGTGACGTATTGCTGTAATTCCCGAAAGTTTCCGAACGGCAATTTCGCATGTTTTTGTATAAGGAAAAAATCCTGTGAAACATATTCTGGTTATTGATGATGAGGCCCCGGTCAGATTTTTGCTTGAAAAAATGCTGGAACGGGAGGGATTTGCTGTCAAAACAGCTTCAGATGGCGAAGAGGGAATGCAGCTGTTCAGTAAAATGTCCTTTGATCTTGTTATTACAGACATCATCATGCCTGAGAGAGAAGGCATTGAGATAATAATGGAAATGAGAAAAAATAATCCCTCCGTACCTGTGATCGCCATATCCGGTGGTGGATTTAATTCGCCACAGGATTACCTGAGCATAGCCTGCGCAGCAGGTGCAAAAGCCGTTCTGGAAAAGCCGGTGGAAAGGGCTGTTCTTTTGTCTGCTGTCAAAACAATTCTGGAAGCGGAACAGGGGGAATAGCCTGTTTCCGAGCATTTCTGGTTCAACAGGTGAGAAATAAAGCATACCATTACAATCTGAAATCTGATATCGTAAACTGCTTGGATGGTCGGCACCCGTTTGTATTGACCAATGACAGCAGGCAGGACGAAACAGATGGAAAAATCACAACAGGATAAAGATAGTTTACAGATAGATGTCTCAGAAGCAAAACTGACAGCCTGGCAGGAAATTGTGGATACCATGGCTGATATCATGGGGATCCCGGCAGGTCTTATTATGCGGCTGAATGAACCGGATATTGAGGTGCTTGTGTCAAGCAAAGGACAGAGCAACCCCTACCATCCGGGAGACAAAGAAAAGGTGTGGGGATCCGGACTGTATTGTGAGACTGTTCTCAAAAGCCGGAACAAGCTGCTTGTACCCAATGCCCTTGCAGATGAAAACTGGAAAAACAACCCGGATATCAAGTTGCAGATGATTTCCTATATGGGCTTTCCCATTCTTTTACCGGATGGGAGTGCGTTTGGTACGATCTGTGTGCTGGATAAAGATGAAAACGCCTATACTGATAAGTATGAAAAACTTCTCCGCAAATTCCGGGACCTGATTCAGGCTGACCTGGAAATTATTTACATGAACAACATGCTCCAGGATGAAAACAAACAGTTAACAGATTATATCTCCGAGATTAAAACCCTCAGGGGTATATTGCCCATCTGCATGCACTGCAAAAAAATCCGTGATGACAAAGGATACTGGAACCAGGTTGAGGCATATATCCAGAAAAATTCAGAGGCCAGTTTCAGCCATGGCATCTGTAAAGAATGTGCGGAAAAATACTATCCTGGTATGCATCTGTAAGCCGTGTTTCAAGGCCGGGAATAATGAAGAAAGGAAATTGTTATGCAAAATGACGGTGACATCTCTTTGGGGTTTGACAACAAAGCCTATCCTGCAGGCACACACATGTGTCTCATCTACAATGATGAAGCAGAACGCCGCATGATTATAACAAAATTTCTGGAGGGAGGTCTGAAAACCGGAGAGAAAGTTGCCTATTTTGTGGATACCATATCCCCCATGGATGTGTATGCCTGGCTGGAAGAAATGGATATCGCCATACCGCAGAAAAATCTGGATGCCGCCTTCACAGCAGCTGAGGCCCAAAAAACCTACTGCCCGGACGGCACCTTCGTCCCCGACAGAATGCTGGCAACCCTGCGGGAGTTTTATGACCAGGCTGTGGCACAGGGCTATCCCCATTGCCGTATCAGCGGTGAGATGGGGTGGGCTTTGAAAAATCTGCCCGGGTCCGACCGGCTCATGGAATATGAATCACTGGTCAATGTGGTTGTTACCACACATCCGGTAACCGCTGTCTGCCAGTATGATGCCAGCCGGTTTGACGGGGCCACCATACTCAAATGCCTTGAGGTGCATCCCTATATGATTGTCCGGGGGCAGGTGGTGCACAATCCCTATTACATGACACCGGAAGAATTTCTTGGGCCGGCCTGACAGGCAGAGAAGTGAAATAATGACAAGGGGTGAATATGGATGCAGACATAAAAATCATCGGCCAGCTTTCTGCGGCGGAAAACATACTGCATGTGTTTCCCTCCAACGAAAAAATTGGTGATTTTTCCGCCCAGGCATTAAAAAAGGTTCCCGGTGTTGTCAGAAATTCCATTTGTTTTATGGGGGTTTCACAACCATCAGGTGATCTGATCAAGGTACCATGTGAAGAGTGCCATATGACATCGCATGTGCAATTTTCAAAGGACCTGCCAGTGTGCTGGTTTGATGGCAGACAAAACCATAAAACCTATTATTTAAAAACCCCGTCCCATTTTTTTGGGTTGCTGATTATTGAAATAGCAGATCCAGATTTGTTTTCCTCGTATGCCCCCTTTATCAGCAATTTTTCCAACGCAATCTCCATTAATATGGAAAACCTCTGGCAGAAAGAACAATTACAGATTAAAAACACCGACCTGGAAAAGCACCGCCAAAACTTGGAATCCCTGGTAAAAGAGCGAACAAAACAGCTTGAAAAAACGCAGGAAGAACGTATTGCCTTGGAAAAACAGCTCCAGCATGCCCAGAAAGCGGAAAGCCTGGGCCGCATGGCCGGTGCCATTGCCCACCATTTCAACAACCAGCTCAATGTGGTCATGGGCAATCTGGAACTGGCCCTGGAGGATTGTCCGAAAGATGCGGCATATCGCGGCAATCTGGGTGAAGCCATGCAGGCGGCCCACAGATCTGCAGAAATAAGCGGGTTGATGCTGACCTATCTGGGGCAGGGTGCCGGCAAGACCCGGAAACTGGATTTTTCCAGGCTCTGTCTCAACCATCTGTCCATGCTGCGCACCATCCTGCCCAGGGGCATTGCCCTGGAAACCGATTTCATGTCAGTGGGGCCGGCAGTGCTTGTCAATGCCGACCAGATGCAGAAGGTGCTGTTTCATCTGGTTACCAACGCAGCAGAGGCCATTGGCGATAATACCGGCCGGATCAGGCTTTCCACACGGACAATCCCGTTGTCTGATATTCCCACCATTGTCACCGCCCCGGTGGACTGGCAGCCAAATGCGAATATGTATGCCTGCCTGGAGGTGTCGGATACAGGAACAGGCATTGCAGAACAGGATATGGAAAAACTGTTTGATCCGTTTTTTACCACCAAATTTACGGGCAGGGGCCTGGGACTTTCCGTGATACTGGGGCTGGTAAAATCCTGGGGAGGGGCATTCTGTGTGGAGAGCAAAAAAGGCCATGGCAGTTCCTTCCGGATTCTGCTTCCAGTCCAGGAAAAGGGGGCTTTATTACGGCCTGATGCAGCCATACATGATCATTTTGCTGCAAAAGGGGGTACGGTGCTGCTGGTGGATGACCAGGATGCGGTGCGCAAAATCGGTGTGGTCATGCTGCGCCGCCTGGGTTTCACTCCCATGTCCGCTGCAAGCGGCCCGGATGCCTTGACCGTGTTTCGCAGACATCAGGACAGGATTTGCTGCGTGATAACCGATCTTACCATGCCGGATATGGATGGATGGGAAACCTTGATGGCCCTGCGCAAAATCCAGCCGGATCTGCCGGTGATCCTGGCCAGCGGCCATGACCAGACCCATGCAATGAACCGGGAACATCCGGAAAAATTTCAAACATTTCTGCACAAACCCTACGCAATGATCCAATTGAAAAATGCCCTGCACAAAGCGTTGCAGAAAGGTTCCTGAAAGGGGTTTATGCAGTTTCCACGAAAGATATTGCCGTCAAGATACAGAATGTACTGGATGGCGCCGATGATGTTAAGAACCAAACAGAATTGATAAAAGGAAAGTGAAAATACATGCCGTTCAGACCCAGTTATGCAGATTTGGAAAAAAGGATTCATGCCCTGGAACAGATTGCATCAGAATATGAGAACCTGAAAAAAGAACTGTCCGGTATCAGCACATTTAATGAAGATGTTGTTAAAGCAATGAGCGACGGCCTTGTGCTGACGGATATCAAGGGAACTGTCACCTTTGTGAATCCCGGATTTGTGGCAATGCTGGGATACCGGCCCGAAGAAATCATCGGCCGGTTATGGCTGGATATCATACCCCTGGACCATTATGACATGGTGCAGGAAGCAGAAAGACGGCGGGCTGAGGGCAGAACAGACCGGTATGAGATGGTTCTGCAGCACAAAAGCGGTGAAAAACTGCCGGTTCTGATTGATGCCAGTCCCCGGTTTGACAAACAGACCGGGGAATTTGTTGGTACCCTGGGGTTTGTCACCGACATCACCCAGCACAAGCATACTGAAACAGCGCTCAAGGAAAATGCCCTGCGGTATCAGCTTTTGTTTGAACAGTCTCCTATCGGGGTATTTCATTTCGACAATGACGGCACCATTATAGACTGTAATGACAATTTTGTGAACATCATCGGTTCATCCAGAAAAGCGCTGGTGGGCCTGAACATGCTCACCCTGCCGGATAAAAAATTGGTCAGAGAGCTGCAGCAGGCGTTAAAAGGCCATACCGGTTTATATGAAGGGGTTTATTGCAGCATCACTGCAGAAAAATCCACCCCGGTGAAAGTATATGTGTCCCCTTTGCTGGATAAAGAGGGAAAATCCTTTGGCTGTGTGGGTATTGTGGAGGACATCACCTACCAGAAACAGGCGGAAGATGCAATTAGAAAAAATGCAGCCATGCACAGCAAAATGCTTGCCAATATCGGGGATGTGATCGTCATCATAGATCAGGACGGCATCAACCGCTACAAAAGCCCGAATATTGAAAAATGGTTCGGGTGGAAACCTGAGGAAGTCGTGGGGGAGGTTACCTGGAAAAACGTACACTCGGATGACCTGTATACAACCCAGCAGTTTTTTGCTGATATTATACAAAAACCGGGATCTTCGGGTACAATTGAGTGCCGATACAGGTGCAGTGACGGGACCTACAAATGGATAGAGTTCACAGGTACAAACCTTCTGCATGACCCGGATATCCAGGGCCTTCTGGGTAATTACAAGGATATATCCGACCGGAAAAAAGCGGATGCGGAAAAAGAAAATCTCCAGACACAGCTGATTCAGGCCCAGAAAATGGAGTCTGTGGGGCGGCTTGCCGGCGGGGTTGCCCATGATTTCAACAACATGCTCACCGTGATCCTGGGCTATGCCCAGGCAGCCATGGACCAGGCAGACCCGTCCGGACCGGTGCATGAAAATTTACAGGAGGTTCTCACCGCAGCCCGGCGGTCGGCGGATCTGACCCGGCAGCTGCTCACCTTTGCCAGAAAAGAGATCATCGCACCAAAGGTGCTTGACCTGAATGCCACTGTGGAAAGCATGCTCAGCATGCTGCGCCGGCTCATCGGAGAGGATATCGACCTGGCCTGGCACCCCGGTACAGGTATAGGAACGGTTAAGGCAGATCCTTCCCAGATCGATCAGATTCTGGTGAACCTGTGTGTCAATGCCAAAGATGCCATTGCTGATGTGGGGAAAATCACCATTGAAACAGGGACGGCATCTTTTGACCAGGCTTACTGCCATGACCATCCCGGCGTTTCTCCGGGGGACTTTGTGATGCTGGCGGTGAAAGATGATGGGTGTGGCATGGACAGGCATGTCCTGGCAAATCTGTTTGAGCCTTTTTTTACCACCAAGGATGTGGGGGAAGGCACGGGCCTGGGACTTGCCACAGTGTACGGCACTGTCCAGCAGAATAATGGCTTTCTTACGGTTGACAGCATGCCTGAACAGGGCAGTACGTTCAGAGTGTACCTGCCCCTGCATATGGAAGCAAAGGCTTCCCATGATACGTCTGCCCATTTGCAGTCACCGGAAGCCACAGGACATGAAACTATTCTGGTGGTGGAGGATGAACCCGCAATTTTAAAAATGACCAGTATGATGCTTGAACGCCTGGAATATGATGTGTTGTCAGCCGGATCACCGGATGCTGCCCTGGCCCTGGCCAAAAATCACAACAAAAATATTCACCTGCTGTTGACCGATGTGGTCATGCCGCAGATGAACGGCAGGGACCTGGCAGGAGAATTGAAAAACCTGCACCCTGATGTGAAGTTTTTATTCATGTCCGGTTATGCCGCAGATGTCATCTCCCTGCAGAACCTCGGGGACAGGGATGCCGGGTTTATCCAGAAACCGTTTTCCATAAATGAACTTGCCGGTAAAGTGCGCAGGATCCTGGAATCGGGCAGGACAAAAGGATAACCCATGCATAAATTACGTCAAAAACTTTCTGTATGGGACCCTTTTCTTGGGTTTCAGCAATCGGTTGCAAATCGGATCGCCTGGCCCTATTCCTTTGAAAAAGACAGCCTGGTGCGGTGGCGGGCCAATATTTTATCATCCATTCTCATTGTCGGGCTGATCACGGGTGTTTTTGCCTTTGCCGCTGCAACAGCTTTGATTGTTGAAAAAAATGCCTGGGGCCTTGCTTTTGTGGACAGTATGGGGGTTGTGCTGTGTCTGGTTTTTATGTTTGTCCGCCGCATCCGTTATGAAATCAGGGCCGGTATATCCGTTTTGGCGTTCTATGTCATCGGCATGGCCATCATCCTGTCGGTTGGACCTCTCAGCGGCGGACCGGCCTGGCTGTTTGCCTTTGCCGTTATTGCAGGGGTGCTCATGGGAAATACTGCCGCCTTTGCTGCAATTATAGTGAATGCCCTATCTCTGGCTGTCGTCAGCATCCTTGTTTTAACGGGCAGATGGGACAATGATGTTGTTTTTTTTACCAGTTCCCAGGCCATGGTTGCTGCCGGGGTTAACTTTATTGTTTTAAATGCTATCACTGCGGTTTCCGTATCAACCCTGGTAAAAGGGCTGTTTCAGTTGTTCAGAAAAAAAGAGGAGCTGGCAGAGGGGCTTGCATCAGAACGGTCACAGTTGATACAAACAAAACACCGCCTTGAATCTGAAGTCAAAGAACGCAAATTAGCGGAAACCCGGTTGCAGGAAAACCAGAAACTCCTTGCACAGATCACAAAACATACCAGTGCAATGGTTTCCATCCATGATGCTGACGGCAATTATATTTTTGCCAGCCCGTCCCATGAACAGCTGGGGTATACACCACAGGATCTGATCGGAAAATCCGGATTCACCATGGTGGTGGAAGAAGACATCCCTTATTTGTTGGAAAACTTTGAAAATGCGAAAAGGAAAAAGATATCCAGTGTATTTCTCAACTATCGGCTCAAGAACACACGAGGGGGTATCCATAATTATCAGGGATCTTTTGATGGGATAATCAACCCGGACGGCTCCCTGGAAAGAATTGTCTGTGTTGGTGAAGATATCACTGAACTCAGAAAAGCACAGGCTGAAAAAATCCAGGCCCTGACCCTGGCGGCGGAAGCACAGAAACTGGCCCTGGTGGGACAGGTGGCCGGAAAAATGGCCCATGATTTCAACAATATTCTGGGAGTGGTCATGGGAACGGCCGAACTGGCCATCCTGGACTGTCCCCATGAACAGACCAGAGAATCTTTGCAACTGATTTTTGACCAGACCATCCGGGG
>JAABSB010000095.1 GCA_011390615.1 Desulfotignum sp.
GGCAGGATATGGTATTCCGGGAAAAAAAGAACAGCATCTTTGCGGTCCGGCAGAAAAAACAGCAGATCATCCATGAATTTTGCAGCACTTTTGCTGTCCTGCAGCACCACCACCATGTCACAGGATATGCTGGTAAACATCCGGGCCGTCAGAAAAGCCTTGTGGGAGCCCTCCTTTTGGGTGAGCACCAAAGCGCTGTCACAGGACTGCATATGGTCAATAATGGGAGATATCATGGACAAGGGTATAATATTGTTGGAAACAGTATGGGGTCAAGGGCCAATGTAGATTACTGGCCTTCATTTAAAGGAAGATGGTCAAAGAATCAAGTCCTAAATTGCCATGGTATGTACTATTTGAACTTGTTTGCCAGATCATTGTCGACATTGTCGATCACGTAGATGCAGACTTCATTGGCCCCCTGGCTGGTATATCCGAACTTGGCTGACAAATTGTCAATGAGAAACTTCACATCTTTTTTGATGCGCTTGTCATGGGTCCTGAATTTTTCCGTATCAAAATCCTTGATGGCGTTTCTGAAGTTTTCATTGTCGATAAACGGTTCCAGCACCCGTTTTTTAAGATTGTGGACATATCTTTCATACAGGGAGGAAAACAACCGTGTATCAACAATATCCTTTTCCTGAATCATGATTTCATGTGTCAACGTGCGGGTGGTATATTCCTTGAGTACATCATGCCGGATCTCTTCGCGCCGTGCTTTGTTCAGATTTTCAGACAATAGCCTGTTTTCTATGCTTTCTAAAAATGCTTGTGTCACATGGAGTTCCTCTTTGGTAAAAATACAGTGCACCACGGAATCCAGTTCATTGGTTACAGCAGAGATATAATTTTTGATATCCTTGGTGATCTGGTCTTCATTATAATAGTACAAAGATTCTTTTACCTGCTGGAGCACGGTGTAGTCGTACATGCGCAAGAGAGAGGACAAAAACCCTTCAGGAAGCAGTTTTGTGGGCCCGGTGTCCAGTTTATTGAAAAAAGTGCACAGATCCGGCATATTGATCAAACGGTCTTCTCTGGCATATTTGGAATAAAATTCATCAAAAATCTTAATGGAATCCCTGCCCGACAGCCCTTCTTTGCCGTAAATTTCAGATTCCGCAATAATCTTTGAAAGCATTTTCTTATCCAGACGCCGAAGATCATCATCATCCAGCCATTTTGGAATATTGCCGGAAAATATTTCCATTTTCAGCAGCATGAGTTTGTCATCACAAAAATTTTTGTATTTATCGGGTTTGTCGATCCATTCTTCAAGGGCCGCAGACCGTTTGCCGCTTCTTGTGCACACAATGATCCTGGCAAAATTGTCCAGCACCATGGGCAGAAAACTGCCCTCTATATGCCGGCCGAATATATCCAGGTAGATCTTTACTTCTGTTTTCCAGTCCAGTACATAGGGGATATCAATGTATCTGATACGGTCCTCAAAAGATGGAAAATCCCTGATATTGCGTTTGTCTTCCGGGTTCATCAATGCAATGAAAAGCGCATCCACCCGTTCTTCCATATTTTCCACCTTGTGCACCCCTTCGGAAATAATGTTGTGCAACTCCACCAGGCGGTCGATATTGTGGGATTTGATATCCATGAGGGCGTAAATCCCGTTGTTGATCTTGGCAAAATTGGAATAGGTGTACTGGATGAGATTGGAATCCTGGAACAGTGTATTGATCCGGTTCTGGAGCATCTGGTTGGAAATGACATTCTGTTTGGATGGTTTGTCCCCGGGGTTGAACACGGAAATACCGTTGCCTATCCTGCGGTTGACGTAATAGGGTCTGGCAAAGAGCATTTTAAAGACCTCTTTGGGTTTTTCAAGTCTTTCCAGCAGTGCATGGTAGATGGAAGAACATACGGTGCAGGTCTCTTCTGTGAATACCCATTCATATTCCTTTTCCGTGAACAGCTGCCATTTGAACTGGTCGTTTTTGATTAATTCATCCAGCACTCCCCGGCGCTGTTCCTTTGGTATAACCAGAAACGGATTGTCATGGGCCAGGCAGGGAACCTCAATATAATCGCGCTCATGGATGGCCAAAGACAGTGCTTCCGGCTTGCTGAACGACCTGTCATTTTCTTTTTCAACATACTGGATCAGGCGTTCAAAAGCGGACATGGAAAGAGAATGGTCCTGGTCATGCAGTTTTTTGATGTTCAGACGCCATACAATCTCATATCTGAGTCCTTCATCCGTGTTGGCATAGCTTTCAAATTTTTTGAGCAGGTTGTTTAAAAAGGTGCTTTTACCACAGCCATGGGGACCGTAAAAAATATAGATGCGGTTCTGCTGGGCCCCATGGCGCAGGTATTCCATCTGTTTCATGAACCGGTTCGCAAACAGCATGTCCGGAAAATAGGGGTTGTCAGATCCCTCCACAAAAAGCTTTGTGCAGTCATAATGGGTAAATGCCAGGTTGTCCTGCTCACCGGTCACAGGGTCTTTGTATTCCTCCACATGGGCCTTGACCATATCATGAAACGACTGAAATATATTTCGTAAAATCTGGGAAGGCCGGGACTTTAGAATATTTAAAAACTCCTCAAAGGAAACCGGCTGGAGCCGCTGATAATCCTGGATATTTTTTTCCAGAAGTCCCAGGACCTGGCCGACAGATTCTGTTGAGACCGCTTTTTTTTCCATCATTGGCTACAACTCCTGCTTGTGCAGTTTACGGTCCTTGATCACATACCGCACCCGTTTCCATTCAATGGGAACCGATTCTGGTGCAGGGGCAGTCCCTTGTGCGGAAGGATCCCAGAAATTGGTATATCTGGGGTCCAGCTGTGCTGTGGATTTGGGTTCACTGGTTTCCAGATGCACCGGCCCCCCCCATAAAAATGCAATGCCGATCATGGTATTTTCTATAAAATCGGATTTCAACGGCTTGTTTTCAAACCGGTGGTTGAGGTACAGGATACCCTCTTTGGTTTTGTCAGCATCAATGCGGATATCCGGTGGATGGTACAGGGTATTGATGACCATCTGTTTATAATCTTCCGCCTTTTTGGACTTGATATAATACTGCCAGGTCATGTTCTGGCTGTTGATCCGTCTGCCGGCAACAAACAGTTTGTGCCTGTCCACAAATTCCTGGTCCAGAAAAGAGTTGATGAATGTGAAATCATTCATGTTTTCTCTGACCGTGAAGATAAATGACCGGCCCGTGTTTTTGTGTGTGTCATATTTTTTTTTGAGAACCGCGTCCTTGAGAAGAAAATATTCAAAAGAATATTTTCCTTTGTCCTCCATTTCATGCATGTGTTCAAACAACCGCATCCCTAAAGCATAGGGATTGAGACCCACTTTGGGCATGGCTGTCACAGTGGCATTGATTTTTGCATAATCTGCTTCATGTCCGCTGATTCTGTCATCTGCCATGAACAGTTTCTCATGCCAGAAAGAGGCCCACCCCTCATTCATGGTTTTGGTGCGCATCTGGGGCTGAAAATACAAAGAGGTGCTCCTGACAATATGGATCACAGACTTCATCCATTCATTTTCTTCTTTTCTCAAAAAAGCGGAATGCCGTATGATATACTCCAGGATATCCATATGAGGCGGTTCCTTGTGCGCAATCTGTTTTCGAAAGAGCTCCTCAAATTCCGGATACCTGACTGTCACCTGTTCAAAAAAATCAATGCCCTCTTTTTTGCACTGGTTATACCGGTCGATCTCCTTTACATATTCATGCTGGGGCACGGATCTGATCTTCTGGAGGAACAGATCAAAATAGAAATCGGTTCTGGTGGGTTTTTTCGGGGTATCATGTAAAAGGGTACGGTTCAGATCCTTGTGAAATCCCACCAGGTTGTCCATTCCCCTGGCAAATTCAATAACATAATCCAGCCACCTGGTTTTTTCACTCCGGAGCTGGGCAATGATCCGCTTGTCTGCCAGGGCCTGTCCGGCAAGGTCGATATCCCAGGTGTTTTCATAAAACAGGTTGTTCTGGAAAAAATCAATATGCGCCAGAACATGATAAAAAATCATGACATTGAGCCAGTCCGGGTTGTTGTCATTGTAATAGGAAATGGCCGGCCGCGTGTTGATAACGGTTTCAAAGGGGTTTGACGGATATGCCTCATACATGCCTTTGCCGGACAATACCCTGACGTCATGCACCCAGTAATCATAGAGTGTGGGAATCATCATTTTGGGGGACAGTTCAATCAGATCCCTGTTTGTGACAATATATTCAAGGGTTTCATCGTCAAACCGCAGACCGGCATCACGGGCACGCACTTTGCACTCTTCCATGATACCTTTGACATGTTGACTGACAAGTTCCATGCACAGCTCACTTTCCGGCAGACCAGCGCAACCGTTTCTCAGGAAATCAGGGTCTTGATGCCCTGGATAATCCGGGAATCATCCACATTTTCCGCCATGACATCCAGCTTGATAAGGTGGTTGTGGCTGGTCAGAAGGCCTGAAGATTGAATGTATTTTTCCACTTCCGTCTGTTTGGACCCCACATAGGAATGTTCCACTATGGTTATTCCGATCCTGGCTGCATAGGCCAGCATTTTTTCTATTTCCGCAAGGGTCTGTCTGCCGTCCTTGTCCCAGTCATCCCCGTCTGTTCCGTGGAACACGTAAATATTATAGTCCCGGGCAAGGCTTTCTTTTTCCACAATATCATTCACCAGTTTAAAGGCGGAATACACCTTGGTGCCGCCGGCCACTTTATAGGAATAGTATTTTTGAAAATCAGAGACTTCCCTGGCTTCGGTGTCATGGAGAATAAACCGGGTTTCCACTTGTTTTTCATACTGATACATCAGCCAGGAATAGAGCATCACATGCTGGGATACCACGGTCTGGGTGACCTTCCCCCCCATGGAACCGGAATAGTCCCGCAGAAAGAACACCAACGCCTGGGATTCATACTCTTTTTCTCTGGAAAGAATCCGATAGATCAGATCCTGGGGGGAAACGATGAAACCGGTGGTGTCAATGGCTGAGATATCCGGAATTCTGCCTAAAGAGATGTTGGTTTCTACAATCTTTTTCAAGGTGGCTTTCTTGTCCAGCACCTGGCCGACGCCCTGGTTCTTGTCGGTGAGATCATACACATATCTGGCAAGCACTTTTTTCTTGCCTTTGTCTTTTAAATTGGGCAGTTCAAAATCCTGGGACAGCACTTTCCCCAGTTCATAGGCATTAGCCTCGATTTCATGCGCACCGCCTTTTCCCTCACCAGGCCCTTCACCATCGCCTTCGCCCTCGCCTTCCCCTTCGCCATCTTCAGGCCGAATGGGCTGTTCACCGATGACATCCCCTTCCTGGCCTTCCCCTGTACCGCCTGTGGGTTCTCCCTCTCCCTGTTCCTGTTCCGGGACAATATCATCATGTACAAATTTTTCTTCCACAGTGGTGGGCACCACAATGATCTTTTCCCTGCCGCCGGCCCCTGGTTTTACGATCCGTCCAATGCGGATTTTTCTTTTAAACCCGTCCTGTTCTCTTTTTTTATCCCTTTCAAGGAGTTCATCAAGGGTTATCATACCGCCTCCTTAGGGTTTTAATTGTCATCTTCCTGGCTGCAGAAATATTCGATGGTCTTCTGGGCACAGGTGCGGCAGTACCCGAGTTTGTCATTCATCGTCGTGATCATGCGATCATACAGCTTCTGATTTTCCTCATTGGTCCGGTTGGCCAGGGCCCCGATCAAAGATCCGGCACCGGCAATATCGGATTTAAGCCGGACATCGGTGATGGCCTTGACCAGTTCCAGGTTGTCCATAAAATCATAGTTGGGATCCACCGACAGTTTCTGGCCGTAGATCTTGCGGATGGAATTACGGAATGATGCCCGCTGTTCTTCTGTTTTCAGCCCCAGGCGTTCCTCCACGTTTTTGATATACCGCTCATCTATTTTCAGGGCCCGTAACTCGCCGGTCTGGGGATCCTTGTATTTCCACATCATGTCCGGTCCCAGGTGTTCGGCATCAACACCGATGATCATGTTCACATAATTGCGCACATCCTTTTTAATGGCAAGGGGTTCATCCATATAGGCGTTGAACATCTCTGTCATGATGCGCTCCCTGTAAAGGCCCCTGGCGATTTTCAGATCTTCCATGAATTTGGCCCGGTCTGCCGGTTCGTGAACATAATCCAGCACGGTCCGCTCCAGGCAGGTGAAAATATCCAGGGCAAACATGCACCTGCCCTCATTGGTTTCAGAGGATTCCAGCAGCAGCTGTACCGCCCTTCCCAGGTTCCGCTGACCCAGACCTTTCTGGCCGAACCGCTTGGTGATGTCTGTATCCTGGTTCAGGGTATCGATGAGTTCCGCCAGGGTTTTCAGACTTTTTTCTCCGGCCACCTCCCCGGCTGCCAGCTTCATGGTTTCCACGGGGGTTAGTTTTTCGGACCTGGGCAGGCGGGTCAGGACAACGGCAACCGATGCAGCATAGTTCAGGTTGGGGTCCTGGTGGAGGATCTCATGGGCCAGCGAGCGCTTGACATCCTTTCCGATGGCATATTCTGTCAGGGTTTTCTGGATCTTGTAATCCGTGTTATGGGCCACATAGCAGATGCGGCAGCGGTCAACAATAGGGGCTTCTTCTCTTTCAGAAAGAAAGGTGTCAAATTCTGAATTGTTGCTGGTGGCAATGATCAGGGTATCAATGGGCCACTTGAACCCGTCCAGTTCGATCATTCTGTTCTGGATGACCCCTAAGTAGACCTGGACCAGGTCTTTTTTGTTTTTATAGATCTCATCGGAAAAATGGATCCCGCCGCCGGCCACCCTGGCCAGTGCCCCGCGCCGCAGATCAAACCGGTAAGGGTTGTTGGTATCTGTTATATGAAGCAGCCGCTGTATGGATTCTTCTCCCATAAGGTCCACGGCAGATGAAGTGATCTTGTCCTTGGCCGGATATTTTCCTGTGATGGTGCCCAGGCTTTCAATGAGCGGCACCGGTACGATTTCCACAAATGACAGCATCTTTTCAATATCATTGTCACAATATTCTCTGATATGATTCCAGATATAGGCGGAACAGGCACCAAGGGGCCGGTATTTTGCAAAAAAATTTTCAATCTGCTGATCGGTGAATTTGAATTTTTTTGCCAGAAATTCCATGGACCGGTCTTTGGATGCTGCTATGCCCATGGCCAGGATCATGGGATCTTCATATGTCTGGGATTCAATGAATTTTATCTGTCCATATCCGCCCAGCTTGTCCAGGTTGATGAACCTGAAGGTATATTTTTTGTTCTCAGGGATGGATAAAAATTCTCTGTACCGGTCACACAGATATTCCACAAAAAAAGTTTTGCCGTTGCCGGGTTCACCCACCAGCACAAAGGCCATTTCCCTGGAAGAACCGCCTTCAGATGCATCCTTGACAAAGGAAACAAAGGAATTGATCTCATCATACATGCCCACCAGGTGTTTTCTGCCCTGGCTGAACAGGTCGAACTGGTAGGTGGATTTGCCTTTTACGGTGATTTTCTGTATACCTGCATCCAGAATCATACGGGAAACCCCCTGGAAGGCATCTTCAAATACTTTTTTCCCTTTTTTTACTGCATCCACATGCTCTGGTAACGAATTCGCTTTAAGTGTGGTTGCTTTTTTTTTCACGGCCATTGTATCCTCCCCTGGACGGTGCAAAGAAAAAAATTCCCTTTGCATTGTGTTGGATGTGGTTTTGTCTCAGCCGAAAACAGATCGCATAAAACCGTGTCAGCCACTGCATCTGGGTCTTGTCTTTCTTGAAACTGTCTTGTGATACGAATGTATGTAAAATATAACAACCCGGATATCGGCTGTCAAACGATTTGATTTGTACGCCGGACAACTCTTGATTTGTGGATATATCTTTTTCAGTTTCAAAAAATATGGTAGATTGCCATATGGATTTTACATTCACCGAATAATCACTGTGGAGACATACTGACTGTGGATAATACAGATAATCAAAAAAACTTGCCCCGGGAAAGGTTGTTATCTGTTCATGACATCATACAGGAACTCGATGCCGGAACCGCCTTCACACGGTTCATTTTGAAACGGTTTCACCACAGGTTCTGTGTCGAAACAAAGGAGGGCCGTCCCCGGTATCCTGAAAAAGACCTTGGCCTGATGCTGTGGATCAGTCAGTCTCTGTCGTCAGGCATGCTGCCTTCCCAGATAGATGAAACACTTGACACTGAGCCGGATCTGATGAAAATGAAACCAGACCCTGATTCCCGCGATGCTGCAGATCCCTTTTTTGATAATAACGACGACAAAATAAGCATCGGCAGGAATGGGCTCCATCTTATGCGATCTTTTTTTTCCGATATGGGAGATCATCAGAAAAAAATTGCCCTGGCCCATGAAAAGCGTGCTGCAGCAGAAGAAAGAAAAGCAGCTGCCATTGAAAAACGGGTGGCAGCAGAAGAAAAAAAAGCTGTGGCCATGCATGATATTGCAGCAGCCCTCCAGCAGATGATTCGGCAGGGGAGCCAGAATCATGCACTTCAGACCGTAACACTTGAAGCAGTCAAGACAATCCAGATGGATGATGACTTAACCCGGCTTCTGGATACCCCCCTGCCTGATGCTGATGACCTGGATAATCTGGATGCGCTGGTTGATGCCGCATCCTCTGATCCGCCTGCCGCCCCTGATTCCCCATCTGAAAATGGTCCAAAGGCCCATGGGCAGCAGGAGGATCAAAACACCCAGAAGGATTTTCAGGAAGAATCCCGTGCTGCAGAACAGATGGATGATCTGCGCCTGCTCATATCAAACGGCCCGGATGCTACCCGTCCTTTGGATAATGAAACAGGTCCACTGGATATGGATGATTTATCTCTGCTGGTGCAGTCCTCCCATACAGATAACCTGGATGATCTTTCCTTGTTGCTCGATGCGGAAAATGGGATGAACAACAGCGCAGCAGAAAATGACCCGAACGGTGCACCCCTTGATGATCTGACAGCCCTGCTGGATGCAGAACCTTCCCTGAAACCCGACATCGTTCGTGATCAGGATCTGGAAAAATACAAGGCGGCAGTGATGAAGATCATCATGGCTTTAAAATCCCGGGGGCTGGATGCCCAAGAAACAGCGCTGCAGCTGAACAAAGACAAAGTGGAAACAATTTCAGGAAAGCCTGAATGGACAGTTAAAGCGATTTCACAAATCTATTCATTCATTGATGCAGCAGCGGGATAAAGATCATCTTACCTGGCGCCGGCATTTTTAGCAAACCGGGTGTCCACAAATTTTTCCAGGTCAATGAGGCTGGTCATGATCTTCATCTTGTCCATCATATATTTTTGAATGGTGTCCAGATCCTCTATTACAGGAAGCAGCTCCCCTGTGAGTATCCGGTCCGGCGGCTGGGTCAGAACCCTGTGAATCACATCCTTTTCCTGGGACAAAAAATCACCGCCGATCACTGATGCCGGGTCCGGTTGTGCATCAATGGCAAGGCCGGATCTCACAAAACTGGTGCAGATCTCCTGGATGGCTTCCGGATATTTTTCTATGATTTCAGTACGCATGACAAATACACAGCAGGGATGTTTGGGCCATAAATCCTTGGACAGGTAGAACTCTTCCCCATGGCCCTGGGCAATGACCTGGGAACCAAAGGGCTCCGCCACAATAAAGCCGCCGATCTCTCCTTCTTCATCCAGCTGGATGGCTTCAGGCATCTGGAACGGGGCAACAACCTCCAGTATAACGTCCACATTGGGTTCATTGGCCCGGCCGGGGGTCAATCCTTTTTCTGACAACAGTTTGTGAAACAGCATGTTGTGAATGGACAGCTGATAGGGAATCAGCACGGTTTTGCCGGCGAAATCCTCAATTTTTTCAATGTGGGCGTTTTTGCTTTTAACCAGGACACTGCCGGATTTATGGGTCAGCAGCAGCAGTTTCAAATCAACCCCGGACTTGAACAGATCCATGGCAGTAGGGGCCAGGATCAGGGCACCATCCAGCGATTTTGTGGCAATGGCATCTGCGACCTCATTCCATCCGTTCTTGACAACCGTCTCAAGGGAACAGTGGGTAAAATTTTCCATTCCCTTTTCAAGCTTGCGTTTGGTGACGCCCAGGATCAGGTGGTCGGTAATCTTCAGATAACCAATTTTTATTGCCGGTTTTTCCGCCATCAAGGTACCTCCAGAAAGTAATCATGGGTAAAACAATCTTTTCTATTATGCTTAACTGTATTTCAAAGTCAATAATAAACTGCCTGCCCAAAAAGTTGCAGGTGGATAATCAGGGCTATGCCTGGTTCATGATGCAGCGGGCCAGAACCAGATCATCAGGGGTTGTCAGTTTGATGTTTTCACTGCTTCCCGGGGTGGTGAATACGGCAAAATCCGCATTTTCCATGACAGATGCATCATCAGTTCCTGAAAACTGTGTCTTTTCAGCAAAAACATATGCCCTGCGGATCAGATCCAGGCGGAATACCTGGGGGGTCTGGGCCCGGAAAATCTGATTTCTGTCCAGGGTCTTTTGCACCTGCCGGTTTTGGCCTGTCAGCTTGAGGGTATCATTCACACAAAGGGCCGGGATGCATCCCCCTTTTTTGGCGGCAATATCCATGAGTCGGTTGATCAAATCCAAAGAGACAAACGGCCGGACCCCGTCATGGATAAGAACCAGACTGCCGGGTGCTCCATCACACAGCCTGGCAGCCCTGCTGATTCCGTTTACAACCGATGCCTGCCGGGTCCCCCCCCCTGCTACCAGATGGATCTTTTTTGTAAATGCATAGGGCTCTATAATGTGTGTCCGGCAGTACCCCTGGTCCTGTTCGGGAATCACCACAATAATGTCATCCATGGCATCATGGCGGTCAAACACCATGATGGTCCTTGTGAGAACCGGGATCGCATCCAGAACAAGGTATTGTTTTTTTGTGTCACCACCCATGCGGCAGCCCTTGCCTGCTGCCACGATAATGGGTATGCGCCTGGGGGAGGGCATGGTTCAGCTCAGGTATGACAATTGCTTTGGCAGGGGGGTGCCTTTGCCCATATGGTCTTCTCCGTAATTGACACCGGCCAGAACGACAAGATCGTTCAATGCCCTGGAATCTCCTGTGAATATCACTTTTTCAATATTTTCTTTTTTGATTTTACCCCCTGCCCACTGGATGTCCAGAACCGAAGAGGCATCAAACTGGTCTTCGCCCACCCGCAGAATCACTTCTCCGCCATAGTGCTGGACGATCTTGGCAACCAGAAGGCTGGGGCGGCTGTGAAATCCCCTGTCCATGGGTATGGACACCTCAACGGTGGAAGATTCCATATTTTTGTTCAGAATGTTGGACGCCACCTGTTTTCCGGATGACAGAAATTTCCAGGCATAAAACAGACAGAAATTGACTGCCCGGTCCAGCAGGACATCCGGGTCGATCAATTCAGCCAGAGATTGTCTGACGCGCATGTATACATCTTTGAACCCCACATCGTACAGATGGCGTTCATAAAAATGCAGCAGCCGCCCCATGACCTGGAGAATATGAAAAACAATGGAAAAATGGCTGCGCAGCTGGTCCAGAAGGATGTTTTCCTCTGACGACTGGGTCTTCACCACATAGGAATCAAAGGAGGATTGAATATTATGCACTTTCATTTCAAAACTGCGGATAATCACCTCATTGATCTTTTCCGGCACCAGTTTCTGGATGGTTTTTACATCATACCGTTCATAAAAGGAAAGGGACTCAAACGCTTTTACCACTTCTAAAAACTCGCTGGAAATCCGGGTCAGATTTTTTTTCTGGTTGTCCCTTGCAGTGAAATCATCAATATTGTGGTCCAGCTGCTGGGTTGAGGAGATGCCGGGAAAATAGCTCAGGTTATATCCGGAATGGGGAATGGTGATATGCAGCCGCCTGGCCTCTGCCAGGATAACAGGGGCAGCCAGTTTCAATGAATCCTGAAGAATTCTCAAGGTGTCAATGGCTTCCTGTTTGAAAAGGTCATGCCCGGCATACTCCAGCCGGTAGAATTTCAACCGGTTCAGAATATGACGTTGGGAATAGCAGGCCAGGGACAGATGCCGGACAAGGGCACCCAGCTCCCGGTAAAAAAGCCATTCTGAATTTTTCTTTGCCCCGTGGAAATCTAAAAAATCTTCCAGTATATGGGAATTGATTATCAGCTTGGAATACAGTTTTTTGGTGAAAATATAGGTATCATCTTCAATGGTGAGGATGAACTGGATAC
>JAABSB010000096.1 GCA_011390615.1 Desulfotignum sp.
ATCCGGCTGCGGCAAAAGCGTGACTGCCCTGAGCATTATCCGGCTGCTGCCCAAACCAATGTCATCCATTGTCGCAGGAAAAATTCTGTTTGAAGGCCAGGACCTGCTGGCAATACCCATCCGGCAGATGCAAAAAATCAGGGGCAGAAAAATCGCCATGATATTCCAGGAACCCATGACCGCATTGAATCCGGTGCACAGTGTGGGCCGGCAGATGACAGAGGTGTTTGCCCTGCATTTTCCGGGCATGACAGTATCTTCCATGCATGCAGGGGCGGTGAAAATGCTGGACCGGGTGGGTATCCCGGATCCCGGTCAGGTGTTTAAAAAATATCCCCACCAGCTTTCCGGCGGCATCCGCCAGCGGGTGATGATCGCCATGGCCTTAAGCTGTGAGCCGGATATCCTTATTGCTGATGAGCCCACCACTGCCCTGGATGTGACCATCCAGGCCCAGATACTGGAATTGATCAAAGATCTCAGGGAAAAAACAGGGATGTCCATCATTCTGATCACCCATGATCTGGGGGTGATTGCGGAAAACTGTGACCATGTGGTGGTCATGTATGCCGGCCGCATTGCTGAAACAGCGGATGTCAGATCCCTTTTCAGCCATCCTTTGCATCCATACACCAAGGGGCTGCTCACCTCTATTCCATCCCGTGCGAAAACAGCGAAAGCACTTCTGCCCACCATTGAAGGCAGTGTTCCCTCCCTGTCTGATATGCCGGACGGGTGCCGTTTTGCCGGCCGCTGTCCTTTGGCAGAAGATTTCTGCAGGCAGGTACTTCCTTTGGAAAAGCCTGTGGGGAAGGGCCGTACAGCAGCCTGCCATCTTGTTCCTGAAGTATCCGTATAAAAATCATGCCAGGGCAAAAAAAACCTTGATTTTTGAAAAAATCCGAATAATATACATCCAAAGCCTGAATGGTAAAGGCTTTGCAGTTTCGTTCTAAAGGCAAGACCCGTTTATTCCAGTGGCGCGACCTTCAGTGTGAAACTACCCAAATTTTTACCTAAAGCAAGGAGAAAGTTGCAATGGCAAATGGGATTGTAAAATGGTTCAACGATGCAAAAGGGTTTGGATTCATCGAACAGGAGGACGGGCCTGACGTATTTGTGCATCATACCGGCATTAGTTCTACCGGTTTCAGATCCCTGAACGAGGGTGACCGGGTTACCTTTGACGTGGAAGACGGTCAAAAAGGACCTGCAGCAGTCAATGTAGTCGTTCAGTAAATTTCACTTTAAAGGGGTTCTGCGCAGCTTGCGATTGTGCAGAACCTTTTTGTCTTTTGTTCCAGCAATATTTCATGAATCCCCTTATATTGATTTGATTCCCTGTTTTGTTTGCACAAAGGATATGGTATATAACGGCCTGGTCTGCAACATTGCTGGGGAAAAAGCATGCCGATTCTGGAAGTCAGCCGGCTTAAAAAATATTTTCCGGTCCTGGGCGGGGTATTTCTCAGGCGCAAGGGATGGGTATATGCGGTGGATGATGTTTCCTTTTCAGTAAAAAAAGGGGAGACCTTCGGCCTTGTGGGAGAATCGGGCTGCGGAAAGACCACTCTGGGTCGATGCATCATGGGGTTGTATGAAATGACAGGCGGATCAGTACGGGTCCAGGGCACATCTGTATCAAAACTGTCATCTGTTCAGAAAAAAACCTTGTCCTCCCATCTGCAGATGATATTCCAGGACCCTTATGAATCTTTGGATCCCAGACAGACTGTCCGGCAGATACTGGAAGAAAAATTCAGGATTCACCGCAAAATCCATGGGGATCTGTCCATGGAAATCCGGCAGCTGCTGGAAAATGTCGGGCTTTCACAGGACAGTCTTTCCAGATATCCCCATGAGTTTTCAGGGGGGCAGCGCCAGCGCATAGGCATTGCACGTGCCGTGAGCATGCATCCTGAAATCATCATCTGTGATGAACCGGTATCTGCGCTGGATGTGTCTGTGCAGTCAAAAATATTGAATCTGCTGCTTGAACTGCAGAAAACCATGGGGCTTACCTATGTGTTCATTTCCCATGATCTGTCTGTGGTGCGGCACATGTCTGACAGGATCGGTGTGATGTACCTGGGCAGGATCGTGGAAATGGCAGATGCCCATACCATCAGTCACCATGCCCGCCACCCCTATACCAGGGCTTTGCTTTCCGCGGTCCCCCTGCCTGATCCAGATGCCGGCAAACAGCGCATTATTCTGACAGGTGAAGTGCCCTCTGTGGAAAATCCGCCCCCTGGATGCCGCTTCCATACCCGGTGTCCCCATGCTGATACCATCTGCCGAAACTCGGAACCTGCGCTTGCAGCCACTGAAAATGATCCCGGCCATGTGCGTGCGTGCCATTTTTTCTGAACCCCTTGCGCAATCGGTTCTGCAATGATAATGTTTTGGATTCATTTGCAGGCAGCCGACAATTGTGAACCAGACAATAATATAAGGATGCAGATGCCGGGGCATTGGGTAAAGTGGGTACTGTTTTTTTTGACTGGGTTGCTGGTGATGGGGTGTGAACCTGCCCCCAAAACAGCTGTGCCTGAATATATCATACGGGCAGGGCCGGTGCTTGTGACCCGGACCCAGTTTCTGGAAGAGCTGGACTTGAAGCTGTCAGCCTATCCCTATGATATCAAAAATACCCCGGATCAGTATAATGAAGTGGTGGTGGACCTTGTGGCCACCCTGTCTGAAGAGACCCTGCTGCTGGCTTTTGCTGCGCAAAAGGGAATCTCGCTGACCCGGCAGGAGTTGGATGCTGCAATACAGGATGCAAAAGCATCCTACCCTGGTGACAGCTTTGAACAGATGCTGCTGGAAAATGCTGTTTCACCAGTGGTGTGGGAACAAAAACTACAAAAATCCCTGCAGATTGAGAAACTGGTCCAGCAGGAACTGGTGGATAAAGTTGAGATCACCGCTGATGACGTAAAGGCTTTTTTTGAAAAGCATACTGTCGGTGCATCTGCTTTGTCGGAAAAAACAGAATTTGCCGATGAAACTGAACTGGTGGCGCAGCTGCGCCGGGAAAAAAGTGAGATGCTTTACCAGAAATGGATACAATCTTTAAAGCAGGATATTTTCGTGGATATCAACAAACCGCAGATTGCACGGTTGTTAATCGGTAATGAGAAAAAACGGAACCCCCAATAAAGGAATTTCCAATGATGAAAAAGATGCTTGTGGTGCCGGCGTTTGTCTGTCTTTTGGTGACCGCTTCTTTTGGGTCTGCAAAAGAAGCGGTCATTGACCGGATTGTTGCCATAGTCAATAATGATATTATCACCCTGTCAGAGCTCAACGATGCCACCCGGCCGTATAAGGAACAGATTGCAGCATCGGATAAATCCCGGGCTGATAAAAAGGAGATGATCCGGTCTCTTGAACGCGATATCCTCGATAAAATGGTCGACCGGACCCTGACCAGACAGGAGGCAGCTAAACATAACATAATCGTTTCTGATGCCGATATCCAGTCAGCCATTGAAAATTTCAAGAAACAGAACAATCTGGACCAGAAAGGGCTGGAAAAAGGGCTGGAAGCGCAAGGCATCACCTATGCGGAATACCAGGACCGCATCAGAGAAGATATTATGCAGTCCATGCTGATCAACCGTGCGGTCCGGTCCAAAGTGATTATCACCCAGGCAGACATTGAAACCTATTATGAAAATCATACAGATGCATTTAAAGGGGAAAAAAAATACAAACTGCGCAATATTCTCCTGGATACAAAGCAGGGTATCCAGGATGTTGTGTTCAGGCTTGAACAGGGGGTGTCCTTCCAGGAAGCAGCACAGCAGTATTCCATGGCCTCCAATGCAGATGAAGGCGGAGATCTGGGGGTCTTTGATATGGATAATTTCAATGAAACTATCAGGGATGCGGTCCTGCCGTTGAAAGAAAAACAATATTCCGACATAATCCAGGCAGGTCAGGGGTATCAGATCATCTATGTGGAAGAGATCCTGGAGACCGGCGGTAAAACCCTGGACCAGGCAAAAGATGAAATCCAGGATATTCTGTACAGAGAGCAGGTGGAGCAGAAATTTGCCGACTGGATTGCATCCTTGAAAGAAAATGCCCATGTGAAAATACTGCTGTAAATGCAAGCGGGCTCATGGCAGGCGGATAACCGAAACCTGGCAGAATTTCACCTCTGGAAACAATATTGGAAATAAACATGTCTGATTTCAAGACAGATGCTGTTTTATTGCGCAAGGTTGAATATGGGGACCATGACCTGATCATCACCTTTATGACCCAGGACCGGGGAAAAACAACGGTCATGGCAAAAAATGCCAAAAAAAGCGTGAAACGGTTTTCCGGCGCGTTGGATCTGTTTTCCCTTAACCATATCCAGTGCACCTTTCCCAAAAAAAACAAGGATGGCCTGGTGAACCTGGCCCAGACAGATCTGGAAAACGGGTTTGCCAATATCCGGTACGATATATTTAAAACCGCCTATGCCAGTTACTGGGTGGAAATGACCCATCTGTGGCTGGAAGAAGGCAGGGCCCAGCCCCGGCTGTATGACCTGCTGGTGTTTGCCCTTGACATGCTCAACCGGTCTGACATGCCCAAAGAGGTGCTGAGTCTGCTGTTTCAGATCCGGTTCATGAGCATTTCGGGGTTCACCCCCAATATGCACCGGTGTGAAGGCTGCAACACCCTTGTGGACAATATTTCCGTAAAAACCCTGCGGTTTGATTTTCAGGAGGGAAAAATTGTCTGCCCCAGGTGCCGGGTCAACGGGTCAGGTTACGGCATGGATGTATCAAAGGGTACCTTGAAGCAGTTGTTCTGGATGAACAATACAGATATGCAGCGCACGGACCGTATCCGGTTTTCCAGCCAGGCTATTCAGGAGGGCCAGATACTGCTGGAATCTTTCATTCCCTTTCATATCGGGCGGGAGTTTAAAAGTTTAACCTTTTTAAGGCGGTTGCGGCAGGAACAATGGATTTAAGCAGGATTCTTGAAAAAAAACAGGTGCGTTCCTCAGTTCCCTGCCGGCTGGATTTTGGCGGGACCCTCGATATTTCCACCTTTTATCTCCCCCTGGCACATCTCAACCCTGCAGGGTTTAATATGGCCATTGACCTGCGAACCTTTGTCACACTATCTCCTTATTCCCGGGGGAAAATTAAAATTTCATCCAAAGGGTTTGACACGGCTGAATTTGCACAGGGAGAAGCTCCTTTTGACCATCCCATGGGGTTGATGTTTGCATGTGCCCAGTATTTTAATGCCCATGGCGTGCATATCCATATTGTATCCACCTCTCCACCGCGAAGTGCTTTGGGCGGATCTTCCGCAGCAGCAGTGGCTGTTCTGGCAGCCTTTTATGCGGCCCTGGACAGAAAAACAGACCCTGCGCACCTGGCATGGCTGGCCCATTATATAGAATCCAGCGTGGCAGGTGTTGTCTGCGGGGTCCAGGACCAGGCAGCTGCTGCATTCGGCGGGGCACATCTGTGGCAGTGGAAAATGGGGAAAAAAGGACCTGCATTTGAACGGTTTCCTGTGTTTGCATCAGATGCACAAGCCCGAAAGTTTGCCCCCCACATGCTGGTGGCTTATTGCGGTATTCCCCATGTGTCTAAAGATATCAACAGCCGGTGGGTGCGGTCTTTTGTACAGGGAAAAACCAGATCAATTTTTGCGCAGATAATCCACATCACCAGGCAGTTTTTCCAGGCCCTCCAGAACAAAGATTATACCCTGGCTGCTGATCTCATGAACAAGGAAACCCGTTTGCGCCTTGCCATGACACCGGATGTCCTTGACAGAACCGGAAAAATTTTGTTTGAAAGGGCAGGGCAGCACCAGTGCGGTGCCAGGTTTACAGGTGCCGGCGGGGGCGGATGCCTCTGGGCTGTGGGTAATGCAGATGATATATCCGCCCTGAAACAATCATGGCAGGACCTGCTGCATTCAACACCCAATGCTGCGTTGCTGGATACACAGATTGATGTCCGGGGGATCATGATAGAATGATCCCTTGGCGCTCCTACAGGCCATTAGTAATACAGACAATTTTTATCAAATTATACATCACGTAAGAAAGATAAAGGAGAAAATATATGCCGGGCTATGATCCTGAAAAAGACAAGAAAATCAAAGAGTGGAAGAACGAAGAAACAGGGCTGCTGGTGTCTATTCAGCAGTATGGTGATGGTGAGCCGAAACTGCAGATCGGCCCCAGAATACTGAAGAAAAAAGACGGCACCGACCGTGCCCCCTCCAAGGCAGGCCGCCTGTCTGTGGAAGATGTCATGTGGATTTATGATATTATCGATGAGGTAAAGGATGAATTATCCGGCATGGTTGGACCTGAATGAGCCATCCCTTGTGCCGCCATTAGGTGCCAGACAGGCACCGGATCTTGGTTCGGCAGCCGTCATGGTGTCCACTGCAGCGGATTTCAAACTCTTTGTGTCAGCCATGGCCCCTGACCGGACAGTACCGTTTTTTTTAAGCAGCCTTATCACAGAACAAAAAGGGGTCAGTGCAGCCGGTCCGTTTTTGGGATCACCCTATGGGGCCATGTTGATGGAATCTTTGAAAGCCAAGGGTGTCAGTCGGATAATTATACTGGGCTGGTGCGGGGCGCTGACGGACAGCCTGGAAACAGGGGACCTGGTTCTGCCGGACCCGGCCCTGGTGGATGAGGGCACTTCCAGGCATTATGCAGTCCTGGACCCGGATGTGCCCAAAAGCGCTCCACATGGGGATCTTTCCTCCCTGCTGACAGGCCATCTTAAGGACCAGGGACTGGCCTGCACAAGGGGGCCGGTGTGGACCACAGATGCCATTTACCGGGAAACCCCAAAAAAGGTGGTCTGGTTCAAAAGCCAGGGCGCTATTGCCGTTGAAATGGAGTGTTCTGCTTTGTTTTCCGTGGCTGCATTTCAAAATATCCAGGCTACTGCTCTGCTGGTGGTATCTGACAGCCTGGCTTCCGGAAACTGGGACCCCGGCTTTAAAAAACAGCGGTTTAAAACCGCCCGCCAGGATGCCTGCCGGGCGGTCCTGTCCTTTGCCCGGACACTTGTATAACCCCGGAGGGAAAAAGGCTATGGATGATAAAACCCAAAAACGTGTCAGACAGCTCCAAAAAGAGTTGAATGAACACAATTATTACTACCATGTGCTGGATGACCCCAAAATTTCCGACGCAGAATTCGACCGCCTGCTCCAGGAACTCAAAGGACTTGAAGAAAAATATCCGGCACTTGCCACCCCGGATTCCCCCACCCGGCGGATCGGGGCACCGCCTTTGTCCGCCTTTGAACAGGCTGAACACACCATTCCCATGCTCAGCCTGGACAATGCGTTTTCAGACCAGGACATACTGGATTTTGATGCCAGGATCCGCAAAAATACTGACAGGGATGTCATCTGGTACACGGCTGAGCCCAAGCTGGACGGGGTGGCGGTGGAGCTGCGGTATGAAAACGGGGTCCTGGTCAGGGCCACCACACGGGGAGACGGGTTTGTGGGAGAGGTGGTGACAAGAAATGTCCGCACCATAAGGTCTGTGCCCCTGCATGTGAGAGATGATGCACTTTCTGTTCCACAGGTGCTGGAGGTCAGAGGAGAGGTGTTCATCTCCCAGAAAGCGTTCATGGAATTAAACCGCCGGCGTCTGGCGGAAAACACGGCCATGTTTGCCAATCCCAGAAATGCGGCTGCCGGGTCTCTGCGCCAGCTGGATTCCTCTGTCACCGCCTCCCGGCCCCTGGATATGTTTATCTACGGCCGGGGCCAGGTGGACGGCATGGGGTTTGACACCCAGTCCGGATTTCTTGATGCTTTGGCTGCCTGGGGGTTCCGGGTCAATCCCCTGGTGAAAAAACAGATATCCATTACTGATGCCCTGGCATTTTACAGGCACCTGGGGGAGTTGCGGCCGGATCTGCCCTATGAGATAGACGGCATGGTCATCAAGGTGGACCAGGTGGCACTGCAGCAGTCCCTGGGGGAAAAAATCAAAAGCCCCCGGTGGGCCATTGCCTATAAATTTGCCGCCATCCAGGAGGTTACCCGGATAAATAAGATCCTGGTGCAGGTGGGCCGCACCGGCACCCTGACACCGGTGGCAGTGCTGGAACCGGTGCAGGTGGGCGGGGTAACGGTTTCCCGGGCCACGCTGCACAATATGGATGAGATTCAAAGAAAGGATATCCGCATTGGGGACAGAGCCCTTATCACCCGGGCCGGGGATGTGATCCCAAAGGTCATAAAGGTCATGGTATCTGAGCGTACAGGACAGGAGCAGATTTTTGAGATGCCCGCCCATTGTCCGGTGTGCGGATCGCAGGTGCAGCGCCTGGAAGATGAGGCAGCAGTAAAATGCATCAATGCCGCCTGCCAGGCCCAGCGCAAGGAGCGGATACGCCATTTTGTGTCCAAAAAAGGCTTTGACATTGACGGCCTGGGAAAAAAACTGGTGGACCAGCTGGTGGATGAAGGGCTGCTCACCTCTTATGCCGACCTGTTTTTTCTGAAAAAAGAGCAGTTGACACCCCTGGACCGTATGGCGGAAAAGTCTGCACAAAATCTGGTCACTGCCATTGACAAGGCAAGGCAGATTCCGCTGCACCGGTTCATTTTTGCCCTGGGCATTGACCATACAGGAGAAAATGCTGCCCGCCTGCTGGCAAAAGCCTTTGATACATTAGATGATCTCATGGCAGCAAAAGAATCGGAAATAGAGCAGATTCACGGCATGGGAACCATTACTGCCAAAGCCATTGCCGCATTTTTTGCCAGCCCGGAAAACCAGGCCCTTATTAAAAAAATCAGGGACAGCGGGGTGGTAATCACCAATACCATGGCAGGCACCCCCAAAGAAAAAAACCATGTGTTTTCAGGTAAAACCCTGGTGCTCACCGGCACATTAACAGCCATGACACGGTCTGAAGCCAAAAAAAATCTTCTTGCGGCCGGGGCCAAGGTGACAGGCAGTGTGTCTGCCAGAACCGATTATCTGGTGGCGGGCAAAGAGGCCGGATCCAAGCTGGCAAAAGCCCGGACCCTGAATGTACCCGTGCTGGATGAGGACCGGTTTATGGAGATGCTGGGATCCTGAGGCCGGCTGTGAAAATGCCGACTGATGAAACATGAACCTGCAGGACCGGATAACCTGTTACTGTGCCGCGCTCCCGGAGCCCTTGCGGTCAACCCTGCCGGGACGCAGGGAGTGCCCCGGAAATCTTCTTTCTTCTGGGAGGATGTTAAAGGTGCAGTGGATGGCGCTGGTTGTCTATTTCAACAAAGGTTTTACAAAAGGTCAGCTTTGAGATGATTTTGCCGTCCTTGAAATGCAGCACATCCACCCCTTTGCGCAGCTCAATTTTATTTTCATATCCCGGTTCCATGGACGGCCATTCCAGCAGCCAGCGGTAGCAGGCTTTCTGCATTGTTTCATCCACAAAGGTTTCCGCCTCCAGAAACCGGAAGTCGCCATGGTTGTCAAACCATGATTCCCAGGCATTGCGCAGATTTTCTTTACCCTTGACATATGCCCCGGTCCAGTTTTCAAAAAAAATCTCCTCGTGAAATAATGTCATGACCTGGTCCAGATCATGCCTGTCCCAGGCCTTGTACCAGTCCGCGAGCTGTTGTTTAATCTCTTTTCTGGTCAATTTCATGGCCGCCTCCTTTGTTATCCGTTATCTTTTGGGGTTGGCCCGGCCGCCACAATACAATTGCGGCCCTTGTGTTTGGCTTTGTAAAGGGCGTTGTCCGCCCTTGCCAAAAGGGTGTCCAGGGTGTCATCGGCAAGGTATCCGGCAATGCCGCAGGAGATGGAAACCACCTGTTTTTCTCCGCCTCCGGGCGGGCTGACAAGAAAATCATGATCATGGATGGCTTTTTGCAGCCGCCGGGCAATGGAAACTGCTTTGTTTGTATCTGTGAAGGTCAAAATGACAAATTCGTCTCCTCCCCACCGCACCAGCATGTCATTGTCCCGTATGGTCTGTCCTGCCAGGTGGGCAATGCCGGAAATGACTCTGTCTCCTGCCAGGTGCCCCAGGGTATCATTCAATTCTTTCAAAAAATCGATGTCAAGCAAAATGATACTCATGTTCATGGTTTCTCTTCTGTTGGCACTGGTATAATAATGGAATCTGCGTTCAAACTCTCTGCGGTTAAAGGCTTTGGTTAATTTATCCGTGGTCGCCATGGTTTCCAGTTTTTTCTGGAAATAATTGATGACCAGAATGGCAAACAAAATGGTGATAAAAGTGATACCCAGGCTGATGAAAAAATTGTGCATAAAGGTTGTCTGGATGGATTTCAATGCCAAGGTTTCATCCTGTTCCACCAGCAGGTACCAGTCCAGCTCCTCCACAAAACGGCTGGTCAAAAGGATATGGTTACTGCCCGCATCATCATATTCAAAAAAAGCGGGTTCGTTTTTGGCTGCCAGGATGTCCCGGGCAATGTTTTTCAGTCCGGGTTCCTTGAAAATGGAGGTGGTAAGAATTTTGGATTTATCCGTATGGATCTGGATGACACCGTCCGAACTGACCATGTAAATGTTTCTGTTGTATCTGGTTTTATAATCGTCCAGAAGAGATGCCACCCGGTCAAAATCAAGGCCCACCCCAACCACACCCAAAAATTTGCCGTTATCAGCGGTAAGGCGGTGGTTGATGAATATGGTCAAATGGTTCTGTTCCGCTTCATTGGTGTCCACATCCAGGTCATATTCCACATGTTTATTCTTAAAGTTGTAGTACCAGACATCATGGCTGTCATCCGGATGGATCTGTTTGAGAATACCTTTGTAGTGATAATAATTTTGGGAGATATCGGAAACAAAAAAAGAAGAGAAAAAACCGTATTTTTCCTGAATTTCGGTCAGATACCGGATAATCTGCCGAATCTGTTTTTCTCCGCCGGTCACCCAGTCCTTGAGAAATGTATCATTGGCCATGAGGGATGACACAAAGATCGGACGGGTCAAATCCCGCTGAATCTCTGAATATACATTGTCCCGGGCAAGGGGAAGGCTGCTTTCAACAATGGATGAATGAATCTGTCTTTTGGATGCCCGGTAGGAAATCACGTTGGTGATAAAAAAACCGGACAAAAGAATCAGGCTGAGAATAAATATCAATTTGGTTCTGGTGGAAAAAAATTGCATGGTCCTGCTTTTTGTAAAGTTTTTTACCAAAGGCCTTTTTTTCAACTTAACAGTATTTTTAATGGAATGTAAACACCTGTTCCGGTAAATTACAATTGATAGAACCAGGGGAAAAATGCTATTAACACCAATGAACAACAATTTTGGAGAATGACAGACACATGGGCCTGAACAAGATCACCAAACCTGAATCTTTGGCAAAAAAAGTCACAAAAGCACTGCGTTACTCTATTTTGAACAATGAGCTGACACCCAATGTCATTTACAATGAAAAAAGCATAGCACAGGATCTGGGGATTTCCCGGACCCCTGTCAGAGAGGCCTTGCTGGAGTTGTCTGCAAAACGGCTGGTAAAATTTCTGCCCCAGAAAGGGGTGGTCATCAATACCTTCACCCTTCAGGACATTGATGACGCATTTGAGATACGCACAGCTCTGGAGGTGTTTTCCGTCCAGAAACTGTGCCTGAGTGCCAATGATCTGGACACCACCTTACTGGAAAAATGTCTGACCGATCAGAAAAATGCCGTGGCATCAAAAGATGACATAAAATTCATGGAAGCAGACAGAAATTTTCATATCGGATTCACCAGGCTGACAAAAAACAATTACCTGATCGACATGATGGAGGACATCCGGGATATCATGCATCTGATGGGGTTCAAGGCACTGGCCATCACCGGCAGGATGGAGGCAGTGGTCAAAGAACACCGCAAAATTCTGGCTGCTGTGCAGCAGAAAAATGTGTCACTGGCCATGGACCAGATGCAGGTGCATCTGGAAAACAGCCGGGATGCGGTCAAGACAGTCTATGAAGGGGCACAGATGCCGGTCTGATCTCTTCCATCATTTTGTGATTTTTGTAATATTGTTTATCGCCTGACTCTCAAAACAAATCATTAAATAATTCAGTTGGTTGTAGCGTTAATTCAAGCAAATCTTTTTGCTTTCC
>JAABSB010000097.1 GCA_011390615.1 Desulfotignum sp.
AGACGTATTAGCTTTCAGTCGGCGGTTAAGCCCGCCGAGCTTTAAACCCACCGGCTTGCAGCCGGTGGTCGTTTAGTCGTCACGAGTCTTTGTTCGATTCTGTATCGTTTTCGCAGATGGACTGTCTGCAATATCACAATAACCATTAATAAAAACACAAGGGATGATATAAATAGTATCACGTTTTTGTAATGATCCCACAAGCTCTCAGGGATGTTTATGACCTGGGCATCATCAGGCAGATCCTTCAATGTCAGGCCAAATCGGCGGGCCTGTTGAAAATCAATAAATGGAATGTTGGAAGGGAAACCTTTTTTGACAAAATGTGCATTGTTTCCTGGATGGATACGAAATTTTCTTCTACGTTCAACAGGTTATTGAGGCGGAAGATCAGTGTGCCGGATGACAGTTTTCCTAGCACTTCTGGTGCATCGGTGTTTTTCAGATTTAAAGCTTCTGAAAAAACAGCTCTGTCCTTGAATCGGTCTACGGCATTTCGGAAAATATTGAAAGTAAAACCACAGCCGTCAAGAAAGTTGTCCTGAAAAAAAAATACCAGAGGATTGTCTGATTTTCGACGGCCTGTTTGGAAAAAAGTTTTCTTTTTTCATGGCAAGGGGGCTCATACCTAAAGTGTATAGCAAAGGCCTTTTCTCTGGGAGTTTCGTGCTTCATCCCTCAACAAATGGACCATATCAGGTTATGAAAAGCATGTGTATCATAAAATTTTTCAGCCACCGAAAACTCACTTAGTGGATAATTTTTGAGCGAGCACAATTGTTAACTTCAATGCGCATTGGTGGGGATAGAACGTAACGGAATCTCTTCCTTTGCAGTGTTTGTTCGCCATTCTATCCCAGTTTTCTTGCAATATAGACCCCGTAACTGATGTAAGATTTGTACGTTTCATAAAGATCGATTTCGTGTTGCTCTGCGGTTACGATTTCGCGTGATTCGGCGGTGTACCCGTTTCTATTTAGGAAGTCCCAGAACCGGGCCTGCATAGGACAGTAATATTCTTCCTGCCAGCAATGTTCTGGTAACACGAAGTACCCGACTGGAGAAAATCCATGTTTTTCCAGAACCCGGATCTTAGCTGAAGCCACATTGATTTCAGAATACTCGTTGTCCCAGTGTTTCTGGAGTTCTGCTGGTCGGGAGTCCGTGAGCCATGTGATCTCGGAAGCAACCAATAGACCACCCACTTTCAGAAACCGTCGCCACTCCGATACGCCTTTTTCAAATCCACAGAAACAGGCTTAATGGTCAGTATGATGTGCCGCTGGTATCTGTCTTTCAAACAGCGTTCAGCAGCTCAAGCGGATGAAACACCTGTCGGGAAAACACGTGCTGCAGCTGCATGCAGCAGGACAGGCAGTCAGTGACAATGGTCCGGCCTGATGCGGCGGCCAGCTGGTCAAACAGTGGGCCGCAGATGGCAAGAGAATGGTCATGAAAATCGGTTTTAAATCCCAGATGTCCTCCCATGCCGCAGCAGTGCATCTCCCCGCCAACCGTGATGATATCTGTGCGGGGCAAAGACTGTATCATTTCCACATAGGGATGGCCGATATGTTGTTCCCGCTGGTGGCAGGGGGCAAAATAGGCCAGGGGCTGGTCCGGTTCCTTCAGGTATATGGAAAGCTGTCCTGTTTTGTGACGGGCCAGCAGGTATTCTCCCAGATCCTGGACGTTTAGGGACAAATCAATACGCTCCAGCGGATCGATGCCGGAAAAATATCCGTCATCTTTTAAAAAGGTTTTGTAAATATCCATGGGCACGAAGGTGAATTTTTTGTCCCTGGATCCAGTCGGTACCTGCATCCTGTTGTTGCCGACATTGGCACGGTGTTGAAACGCATCTGAATAATACGCGTTTTCTTTCAGCAGTTTTTTGAAAAAATACCCGCAGGTGGGACAGGAGCAGACGATGTCGTATCCGTCCTGCACGCAGGCACCAAGGGTTTTCAGGTTGGCCTGGATTCGTTTTTTAGCTGCCTGCCGGTTTCCTTCCATGATCAGGGGCATGCTGCAGCAGTGCTGGGAAGGGACAAACACCTGAATCCCGTTTTGTTCCAGCAAACCCACAGCTGCTTTGGCCACAGCAGGGAACAGATACGCGGCGCTGCATCCGGCAAAATAGGCGACTTTGGAGGCATTCTGGCTGGTGAGTTTCACAGGCGCGGTCAACCCTTTTTTTTGGGCCCACACAAAAAAGCTTTCTTCAGGAAAGACGGGCAAGGATCTTTCAGGATGGATACCCAGGATTTTTTTTGCCATTTCCGTGACAGGGTTCAGCCGGTTTAGGGAATTTAATACACCGGAAAATGCTGTTCCCCATTGGCCGGCCTGCTGGGCATCAGACAAAAGTCTTGCGGACAGCGGTGGTTTTTTGTCTTCGGCCCTGGCGGCTTTGGCTTTCAGCACCAGCATCCGGATATCCTGGCAGGGGCACAGCCCGCACAGAGTGCAAAGGTCCACCAGGGATGCCAGGTCCATTTCAGCCAGCGGGATGCCGATTTCCTGTGCCAGGTCGTGCAGGCGGTACATTTCAGGAAAAAACAGGCAATCCTCTTCCATGTGATCCCGGCACACCTCGCATCCGGAACGGCCGGCGCATTTTTTGAACATTTCCAAAACCAGAGAAGTGAAATCGGTTTCCATTTCCATCATCTGCCCTGGTTTTCCTTAAGAATTTCCATAAAATCTCTGGCGGGTATTTTTTATGAACACCAACCCGGCCAGGCCAAGAGAGAAGATCAGAAACAATATATCCCGTGCCAAAGTCAGCACGGTGATGGGATCTTCATCCGGGGCAGTGGAAAAACACCCGCAGCTGATATCCAGGCCCCGGGCCAGGTTGAATATGGTCATCCCCACAAACAAAGCCATTAACATGGCAGCCAGGGCCGATGCCCCGGCCATCCACCGGTTGATCAGCAGACAGATGCCCAGGGTCAGCTCCAGCCAGGGCAGTATCAGGGCGGTCAGGTTCACCAGATATCCTGGCAGCACCTGGTAGTTGTAGACCACTTCGGCAAACAGATCCGGGTGGATGAGTTTGTCGATGCTGGCATAGATAAATACACCGGCCATGATCAGCCGGGTGAAATGATACCCTATAGTGAATGTGACATCATGAGATAGTTTTTTTTGCAGCATGGGGCCTCCGAAAGATCAGGATGAGGGGGTGGTAACGGGCAGATCGTGTTCCTTCCACAGGGTCCAGCCGTTGACCAGCACCTTGATCCTTGTGAACCCTAAGTCTTTGAGAAGCATTGCCAGGTCATGGCTCAGGGAACAGGTTTCTCCGTCGCAGTAGGTGATGTACATGGCTTCCGGATCCAGGGTCATGATGACGGTTTCAAAATAATTGTCCACGTCATGCCAGGGCAGGTTGATGGCACCCTGGATGTGTCCCTGGTCAAATTCGACCGGAGACCGGGCATCCAGAAACACCACTGCATTGTCTGCAAACAGGGCCGCAGCGTCTTCCAGGGGAATGGCCAGGGTGTCACCGTCTTCTGTAACCAGTTTGTCCGCCATGGACCAGGTTTCCACAAAGTGGATGCTGTCCGGCCGGATGAGATTGACGGTCACACCAAGGGCCATGGAAAGCAGTATGATGAAAATTGCCTGGCGGACTGTATTTCCGATATGGTGCCATACAAGTGTGGGTGCAAGAGAACAGCTCTTCAACAGCATGTTATATCTCCTCGGGTTGGCTGTGTTGCCGTTTTATACCGCTTGCAGGGCCGGGATAAAAGGATTGGCAATGAAGTACAGGCCCAGCAGCATGATGGTGGCACCGGCCAGTTTTCTAAACCACATGCCGGCCCCGCTCCAGGTGCTGCTTTCCAGCAGTTTTTTCACCAGGGCAGTGGAGCTGCCGGCAATCACGATGGGCAGGCAGTGGCCGATACCGAACAGGATGATGAGGATGACGCCGGTCATCACTTTTTCCTGAACAGTGATCAATGCCAGAATGGGGGCGATGAACCCGAAGGTGCACGATCCGGACAACACCCCGTAGGCCAGCCCCAGCACAAAGGCCCCGGTCATGCCTTTGAGTTTTAGGCGGTGCAGCGGTCCCACGGAAAACGAACATTTTTCAACCCCGAGCATGCCCAAAGCCACCCATACCAGAATGGCGCCCACCAGAATCTGCCAGTAGTTTCCCACATCACCCAGCATCCGGCCCAGCAGGGCACAGATGATGCCGATAAGCGCAATGGTCAGAAACAGGCCGAAAGTGAATAGCATGGAATAGATACCTGCCTGGCGGGGGTGGACCATTTTTTCCTGGCCCCCCACATAGCCGACTATCAGTGGGATGGAGGCAAGGTGGCAGGGGCTGAACAGCACGCTGATCATTCCCCACAAAAATGATCCCACTGCACCGACCATGATGCCGCCGGTCATCCACTGGTTCACGGTCAGAAAAAGGGAATCAAGCATCATACGCTCCTTGTCAATCTACAGGGCAGGTTTTTCAACCCCCATGCGGGTTAATTGTTCCACGATGGCAATTTCACTCATGAACCCCTGGTGGCGGTAAACCTCTTTGCCGTCAGGATCAAAGAAAACCTGGGTAGGGATGGCCCTGACACCGAATCGGGGGGCCTGGTCCCGGTGCTTCCATACATCGATGAACGCGATCACAGCCCGATCCCGGTAGGCTGCCTCCAGTTTTTCCAGGATCGGGGCCATCATCTTACAGGGAATGCATTCAGTGGCCCCTAAGTCGATCATGGTGACCATACCCTTTACCGGCAGTTCATTGAAGTCATAGCGGACCCCGGATTCAGCTGTGCCGCTGACACGGTCCCCGGTGGATCTGTCTTTAAACTGGATATTATAAAAGGTGGTCCCGGCAACAATGGCGATGACGAGATAAATGAGGATACGGATCTGTTTCACTGGGCAACCCCCATTTTTTTCAGCTGTTTCATCACCTCTTCTTCAGAAAAAAATCCCGTGTGCCGGAACACCTCCTGGCCGCTGGCATCGAAAAATGCCTGGACCGGGATGGACTGGATCCCGTAACGGCCGGCCAGTAACTGATTTTCGCGCACATGAAGAAACACAATATTCAGGGTGTCGGGAAATTTTTTTTTCAGCTTGTCCAGGATGGGCTGCATCATGTCACAGGGAACACACCCGGCGGCACCGAATTCCACCATGCTGGGTTTTCCGGACAGCCTGGCCTTGTCCACCGGGTTGTCGGTCATCCGGTTATACTGGGCATCCATCCATTTTTTATTGATGCGGATCTGATGGCGTTGTCCCAGATCATGGATATGGGTTCGGACTGCGGTTTGCTGTTTGTTGTTCAGTAGAAAATTTTTGATGCTGTCTTCAACCTGATCAAAGGGCATGCCCCCGACCATCTCCTTGTTTTCATCATAAAAAGTTTTTACCTCTTTATCGGATACAGCCTGATCCCCCACTTTGGACTGCAGAAAGGCGGTAATCTGTTCCTGGGTCACGGTATCTTTGTCTGCCAATCCGCTTTTTTTCACCTCATCTTCCAGAATCAGGGTGAGGATCTCCTGTTCCGCAAAAAAGATCAGGTTGTTTTCCAACTGGTCCTTCAATCTGGGATCATGTTGTTTCAGGGTTTTTTCCATCCGGGTCTGAGTCAGCACAATGCCGGTGTCGGTTTTCAGGATCAGGTCATCTTCCAAAGTGGCAAGCTTCGCGGATTGGATAAACCGGTCCGACAGCAGGGGATAAAGGTCTTTTACCGTTTTTGCATGGGCGGTCTGGACCGCTGCCGCCAAGGCCGTCAGCCCTATAAGCAGTCCGGATAGAGCAGTGATGGTCCATTTTTTCATACAGATGGATCGGGTCATCAGGGACATGTCCTTTTCAAAGCCAAGTGTTTTTGTTGTCTGCCTTATTGGGTCAGCCAGGATTTGACATCCTCTTTTTTGGGAATTTTGCCCACGCATTTGACATCCCCATCAATGACCACGGCCGGGGTGCCGAAAACCCCGTATCCGGCGATATCCATGACACCGGTCACCTTTTCCACAGAGGCTTCCACCCCGGTTTCTGACACGGCTTCGGCCACAATTTTACCAGTTTGTTCGCATTTGGGGCATCCAGGGCCCAGTATTTTGATTTCCATGATACAACTCCTTGCAGTTACATTATTTAAGTTTTTATGTTATCCGGTAAAAACACCATAGATCATGCCGGCAATGGTTGACATCACAACGATGATGGTACAGAAAACAGCTGTTTTTTTTGCGCCCATGACGCTTGCTATGACCAGCATGTTGGGCAGCGACAGAGCCGGTCCAGCCAGCAGCAGGGCCAAAGCAGGGCCCTTGCCCATGCCGGCGCCTAAAAGCCCCTGTAGAATGGGCACTTCGGTCAGGGTGGCAAAGTACATGAACGCCCCGGCCACCGAGGCGAACAGATTGGCCCACAGGGAGTTGCCTCCCAGCAGGGTTTGGATGTACTGCTCGGGTATCAATGCAGAGTGTCCGGGCCGGCCCAGCAGAAATCCCGCCACGATCACACCGGCAAACAGTAATGGAAAGATCTGCTTCATGAATCCCCAGGTGGAATCGATCCAGGACACGCGTTCATCCTTGGTGAACCAGGCTTTGAGCATCCACCCCAGAGCAATCAGCAGAAAGATGGTGATATACCATTTAGCGGCAAATATGGCCGGCCAGAGCCCGGTAGAATCCGGAGCTGGCTTGGCAAAGGCGGCAAAAATAAGGATCAGCACCATGGTCAGAATATAGATGCTGTCCTGGAAAAGGGTCCGGTCCTTGTCATCTTCATCCGGCACATAGATCTGGCCCCCGGTTCTGGCCTTATCATCTTTTCTGAATATCACCGACATGAGCAATCCGGTGATCACGGCGAAAACAATGGCACCAATGGCACGTGCAAGGCCCAGCTGCCATCCCAGGATTTTGGCGGTCATGGTGATGGCCAGCACATTGATGGCCGGACCGGAATACAAAAATGCGGTGGCCGGGCCGATGCCTGCCCCCCGGGTGTAGATGCCGGCAAACAGTGGGAGCACAGTGCAGGAGCAGACCGCTAGGATGGTGCCGGACACCGAAGCCACTGAATAGGACAAGATTTTTTTGGCCTGGTTGCCGAAATATTTGAGAATCGATGCCTGGGACACGAATACGGCAATGGCACCGGCAATGAAAAAGGCCGGTATCAGGCAGGTCAGCACATGTTCCCTGGCATATTCCTGGAGCATCATAAAGGCTTCCAGTCCGGACTGCCGGATCAACGGATCGGCCCAGGGAATGAAATAGGCCATGAGAAACAAAGCCACAAGAATGAGTAGTTTGGTTTTTTCTTTCATTATGGAAAACTCCTTTATGACACAATCAGTTCCGGTTCAAAATGATATTCCGGTCAATGGCAGGCAGCATCTGGACCATTGTTTGCACTTCCGGATCATCTTCCAGCCAGTGGTGAAGATGGTTGATCAGGCTGTCGGCAAACGGGCTCTGGGTACCGTCCGCCAGTTTGTAGTTCACCCACAGCCCGTTTTTCTGATAGGTGATCAGACCCGCATCCTCCAGGATCTTGAGGTGCTTGCTGGTGGTGGACTGGGCTTTGTCCAGGGCGGTCTGGATTTCACACACGCACATGGTTTTGTGCTGAAGCATTTTCATGATTTTCACCCGTGCCGGATCAGACAGGGCTTTCATCACTTTGATTAACTCTTTCATGGTATCGTTTCCTATATATCGATATAGTGGAATATATAGTTGTATGATCTGTTTGTCAACACCTGTCAGAAATATTTCAGGGGAATGCCCTGCGCCTTGTTAAACCAGCCACACCCATGGGAAACAATCAGAATTGCCTGCCACAGGTGTGGGAAAAAATTTCTGTATAACGGCCATGCTTTGCTGTGCCCGGCAAGGCATGAAAGAACAGTCCGTCAGATTGTTCTTTCCACAGGGGATTGATCAACTGCAGGTGGAAAAACGCCGGCATCCATTGATGCATGCCGGAGAACTGTCCGCAAGAATCCAGCATGAAGGAAACACCACATCTGTCACGTCCGCCATACCGCGGAAGCGTTGCTCACTTTCCTGCAACGTCTTTTCAGAATGTTTACGTTCGGTAATGTCTCGACAGATACCCAAAAGTTGATGCATAGATTGGCAAGAACCTGATCGATCTGGTTCTCATTCAACGCGGATATCAGCCCAGTATTGCAGAGACACGTTCGATAAGCTGCTCCGGCTCCACCGGTTTTACCAGATATCCTGATACTTTTAATTGTTTTGCTTTGATAATTTCATCTTTTCTGGAACTTGAAGAAAGAATAATAAATTTTGACCCTGCATCAAATTCTCTGATTTTTTCAATGGCTTCAAAGCCACCCATTTCAGGCATATTGATATCCATGAGGGTTAAATCAGGATGAAATGTTCGATAAACCCTTGCACCCACTGCACCATTTTCCGCCTCTTTTATCACGGCGCCTTCTGTAATAAGCATTTGGGAGATAATATTTCTCATGACCCTTGAGTCATCAACAAGCAGTATTTTTTTGTCCTTGATTTTGTTTTCCGTTTTTTCATCGAAATATACTCTCAAAATAATCTGTTCCGTTGAATTATCTGCTTCTGTGTCCACAACATCAAGGCTGATGATATATCCCTGCAAAGACTTTAACGGGTTTATTTTATGGCTTTCCTTGTAGACAGGTGTGCCGAATTTCACTTTCAGGCCAATGCTGTCCCAGTCTGATATGGTTCGCCCAACCACTACATTTAAAAATTCATTGAGCAGATCGGTGGAATCCTCACCGATCTTGGTAAGCTTTCCCAATCCAAGTCTTTCTGCAATAGCAGAAGCGAGTTTTAGGGCATCCGGAACGCTGTTAAATGTCAGGACAAATTCCCCCTCCACTTTTTTGTCATAATCCGTATAGGATATAATATGAGCAAGTTGTAAGGTGTTCTTTTCCTTGAGAATCTGTCTTTTTTCTGCACCTGTAACCTTCAGGCGGGTCATTTGCTCTATGCTTGATTTATAAGCATCAACCAAAATATTTATGTGTTCATTGAACTGGGCCATACAGTCTCCAGAATGTATTCAAAATAAATGTTTTTACAGAAAATATTTATTTTTATCAAGTGATAATTTCGGCTCCTGATGGCAGTTTCCCAGGTATAATCCTGTGCTGCCGCTCAGTCGCTGGTTAAGTCAATGCCCGGATAATATTTATGTGCACATTCTTCGCAGATGCTGTGGCTGAATTCCGCTTCTGAATTTTTTTGGATATAGGCTTCCATCTGTTTCCAATATCCTTTGTCATCCCGTATTTTTTTGCAGTGCATGCAGATGGGAAGCAGGCCTTTCAGGGTTTTGATTTTTGACAGGGCGGTTTCCAGTTCCATGGTCCGTTCTTTGACCCGTGTCTCCAGTTTATCATGGGATTGTTTTATTTCAGCCAGGTGCTGCTGGATCGCCTGGGACATTGTTTCCATATTGCGGGCCAGATCACCCAGTTCATCATGGGAGTTGACATCAATTTGTTTAACATGCCTGCCCTTTGCAATGGCAGAAGCGCTGCTGCTTATAATTCTGACAGGCTTTGCGAAAAATTTGTTGAATACGATCAGCATCATGGCGATCGATAAAATCGAACAGATGCCTGCGATGCCGATGGTGGCATTTCGAATCTGCTTTTGGGCACTGCGCACCACCTGATCCTCCATGGCAAAAAATATCACCCAGTCCCATGGTGAGAACTGCCGGGCCACATATACTGTTTCTATGCCTGCTTCCTCTGCCCTGCCTGTATGTTCTGATGCAGGAACATCTGCAGAGGCAGAACGTATTTTTTTTACAGCAGCCCCCCAGGCTGAAGCCATCACATCTGAATGTTTTTTGGTGGAACAAAAAACCAGGTTTCCGCTGCCGTCCATGATAAAAAGATGGGAACTGTCCGGCAGTTTAAGATTCTGTGCTGTTTTTAAGGCATCTTGTTTGTAATCAGAAACAAATGAGTCAATGGTATCCAGCCCGTTTTTCACCAGGAGCTGGTGGTTTTTTTCGATATCCGGCATATAGGCATCTATGACGGTATTCATGTATAAAAAGGTGGATTTGTGGATACTTTCCCCTGCTTTTTTGATGGACCATGTACCCAGCAAAAATATGCTTGATAATACCAAAGGGATGATGCTGCATGCAATTTTTGATTGAAGCTTCATTGATTTTTCCAATTTGCAGCTGTGTTATGAAAGAGCGATCTGCCGATATCGGTTCTTTCATGATTTGTTGTATCTGTCAGGGCATGGCCGTTATTATTGGTAAATGTTATCTCCTGCAAGTTCCAGTATATCCGGTGGCACAACAATATGCAGCCGCAGTGCAGTGGCAATGTTGATACCCAGTGTGAATTTAGCCGGCGCAGTAACGGGAATGGTACCTGGATCAACCCCTTTTAAAATAGCGTCCACCAGTTTTGCCGCCTCCCGGCCGCCGGCCGCAAGGTCTGGTGTAATATGCATGAGCGCCCCCATTTTAACACTTTCCATGGTTTGGCCCATGGCCACCGGAACCGCTGAATGGTCCAGCAGCAGCCGGGTGAATGCATCCAGTTCCCCCAGCGGTCCCTGGGGTTCCCACCAGAAATTCACTGTGTCCGACAGGGTGTGAATGCCGTCCAATGCTTTTGCCAGCATCTCTGGAACACCTTGGGGCACTTTTTTATAGGGAATCTCATATGTGTCAAACACCATGTCGGTTCTGTTTTTTTCAATGGCTGTCAAAGCACGCATATCCCCCATTGCAGATGGATAGGTGGAATGGACATATCCGAACCGCACAGGTTTTTTTTCAGGCATTGTCTGGCCTGTCAGGCGCATGGCCAGGTTGATTCTCACTTCTGCAGGGACAGTGAAAACCCTTCCGGAAACATTCGTGCCTGTGGGCTCCCCGATTTTTTCAACCAGGCCGCCTCCCACAGGATCAGCAACCTGGAAAAAGAAAATTGGTACATCTGTATCTTTGAGCACAGCAACCGCAGCCTGGGAGGCCAGGGTGGCGATTGTGGCAACCGCATCTGGTCTGCCTGCCTTCACCACCTTTTGCAGTTCGGTTTCAGCAAATTCACGGTCACCATTTGCCCGGATGATGGTTAGAGCCATGTTTTCACCATCCTTGTATCCCAGTTCTGTGAGATGGGATACAAAAGATGTCAGGTGTGCCTCGCAGGCCGGCACCGGCATGGTGACAATGACAACCACATTTTTGGATGGTTTGGCTGCGGCTGAAAAAGACAGGCCCAAGAAGATAACACCCGCAAGAACTGCCATAAATATTTTCCGGTTATTATTCAAGTATCACCGCTTTATGTTTATATGAAAGAACTTTTTGTTGACCGGCTTTTCATGGTTTGCGGAAGCCAGTTTATTCCATGGCCTCGGCGATCTTTATGTCGCCCTTAAGGATCTCGTTTACTACTGAGGATCGGTCAACCCCCTTCTTTGAAGCAATTTTGTCAACAAAAGCTGAAACCTCTTCATCAAGATAGACTGGAATATTCAGCTTCATATCCGGGTGATAAAATTTGCCTCTTTCTCCTTTTGAAAAATCATACTCTTTTCTCATGTTGATTCACCATATGTTTTGGTTTCTTGCTTCATAAGCTAATCAATGACTTCAGCATGGTTTTTCAGCATAATCTGCCCGATTGTTACTGTCAAACGAAAATAGCAGATGCCCGCTCCTCAGTTCCTGTCAAAAAACAAGAACATGAGGAGGGGGCATCAGGTTAGCGGGTTTCCCTTGTCAGGGGCGTTCCCTGCTGGTCTGTATTAAAAGTTTTTAAAATCATCGTCGTCATCATCAAAGGGAATGACCTGGTCCGGCCGCACTTCTCCGGTCTTTCCGGCCAGCATTTTTTTGCTGCCCGTTACCTGCTTTGGATGATGGGATCCAATGGTTTTGGTGGATTTTGTTCG
>JAABSB010000098.1 GCA_011390615.1 Desulfotignum sp.
GGCTGTGATTGCCAGGGGCAGCACCCCCCGCACAGGCTTTATACGGCCATCCAGAGACAATTCACCAGACAGCAGATAAGGTCTTGTTGCATCGGCAGGAATCAGGCCGGAGGCTGCAAGAATGGCTACAGCAACGGGCAGATCCAATCCTGATCCGCCTTTGTGCACATCTGCCGGTGCCAGATTGACCACCACCCGGTCCATGGGAAAACTGTAACCGGAATTGGTCACGGCCGCCCGCACCCGTTCCTTGCTTTCCCTGACAGAGGCTTCTGCCAGGCCCACCATCTGGAAAACCGGCAGGCCCAGAGAAATATCCGCTTCCACATCCACCACAAAGGCGTCAATCCCGTTAAGGGAGCAGGAACTTGTTTTTGCGAGCACAGGTCACCTTTCATATTATCCTGATATCTGTGTTTACCAGAATTTGGCGCTGAACCAAAGAAAATTCTCATTTTGTTTTGCTTTGTATATTAAAATCAGGTATATATACCATACATTTTCACAGACCTTTAATTTTTTAAGAAAAATACTTATGGATACAGCCTTCTGGCAGCAAACCCTTGCGCAGACTGTTGCCCTGTCCGGGACCGGGGTTCATTCCGGAAAAAAAAACAATATCATGGTGAAACCGGCCATGGAAAACCACGGTATCAAATTCCGGCGGGTGGATCTGCCCGGAACCCAGGAGATACCAGCCCTTTTCAAACGTGTGGTGGATACCAGCCTGGCAACAGTTTTAGGGATAAACGGTGCTATTGTCTCCACCATTGAACACCTCATGGCAAGCTTTGCCGGACTTGGGATCGACAATGCCCTGGTGGAAATGGATGGCTATGAAATGCCCATCATGGACGGCAGTGCAAAAGAATTCACCCGGACGTTTAGCGCAGCCGGTATCGTGCCCCAGCGCCTGCCCAGACATTTTATTATTGTAAAAAAAACCATCCGGGTGCAGGACCAGGATAAATTTGTGGAAGTCCGGCCGGCCCCCGGTTTTAAAATCACCTGTTCCATTGATTTTGACCAGTGTTTTATAGGGAAGCAGCGCATCACCTTTGACCGGGCAAAAAATAATTTTGAAAAAGAGATCAGCCATGCCAGGACCTTTGGATTTATCCAGGACCTTGAATTATTGAAAAAATTCAGTCTGGGAAAGGGTGGAAGCCTTGACAATGCCATTGTGATTGATAAAGATAGGATTTTAAATCCGGAAGGGTTGCGCTATCCGGATGAATTTGTCCGACATAAGCTGCTGGACAGCTTAGGGGATTTTTCACTGCTGGGCATGCCCATTCAGGGGCATATTGTCACACACAAATCCGGGCACACCCTGAACCACATGTTCATACAGGAGCTGCTGAACAGAAAGGATGCCTGGGAAACCGGACCTGCAACCATGGAACTGGATATAAGAACATGACGAAAAACATGACACTGCGTTTAAAACATGCCTGCCTGCTTCTGATTTTTACTGTTCTGCTGCAGCTGTTTTTGCCGCCCATTATCCGGGCGGACACCTCGCCGGTTTTAACCAATATCAAGCTGGCCAACACCCGGGATGACCTGCTCACCTATTTTGAAGTCACAAATGCATTTGATGAAAAAATCACCCAGGCGGTCCAAAACGGCATACCCAGAACCTTTTCTTTTTATGTATCCCTCTACAAAACCAGTGACTCCTGGCTGGACAAAAAAATTGCCGACATTGCATTCACATCCACCATTAAATATAATTCACTGAAACAGGAATATGCTGTTTTTCGGCCATGGAAAGATGAAAACCCTTCTGTCACCCAGTCTTTTGAAAAAGCCAAAGCCTGGATGACGGAAATTGACAACCTGAAGGTGATCCCCTTGGAAGATCTTGTCAAGGCCGAAAAATACCAGATCAGGATCAAGGCGGAACTGTCCCGGGTCACCCTCCCTTTTTCTCTGCATTATGTTTTCTTTTTCGTATCTTTCTGGGATGTTGAAACAGACTGGTACCTGATTAATTTCACCTATTAACCCCAAGTGTTACCATCTTTGGCTGCCCCATGACAGATGCCATAGAAAATCTTAATCAAAAACGGTCCAGACGGAAAAAGGAAGGGATTTTCATCCTCCTTGTTCTGGGGGCTGTGGCCCTTCTTACCCTGGTTGAAACCAGAATAACCCCATTTGGTACGGATTTTCCCCTTTCCAGTACGGTATTGATGTTTATTCTCATCAATATCAACCTGCTTTTGCTTTTGACGCTGCTTTTGCTGGTTTTTCGGAACCTGGCCAAACTGTACTACGAAAAAAAAAAAAATGTCTTTGGCTCAAAGCTGAAAACCCGGCTGATCACCTCGTTTGTAATTCTCGCCCTGGTTCCAACCACGGTATTGTTCTTTTTCTCCATCCAGTTTATTTCCACCTCCATTGCATTCTGGTTCAATGCACCAGTGGAACAGACACTTGAAAGCTCTCTTACGGTGGGACAAAAATTATATTCCTATATTGAAGAAAAAGACCTGTTTTTTGCCAAGCGGGCCGCCTTTCAGATAGATTCCAGAAAACTTCTGCAAAAAGAAAACCAAAATGAGTTGACCCGGTACACCCAGGTGATCCAGCGGGCCTTCAACCGCCATGCTGTAGAGGTCTACACCCCGGATGCCAAGCGGGTCAGCCTGTCCCTTGCCAATGAACTGGAGCCTTTGTATTTTGGCCTTTTGACCACTTCGGATCTGAACAAAATTTCTGAAGGCAGGACCAATACCACCATTTATCAGCCCATTGACCAGGGGGAATTTTTACGCACCGTGTCCGCCATACCGTTTGGTTCTTCACCGGAAAAGGTATTGGGATATATTGTTGTAACCACACTTATCTCCAAGGACTTATCTGAAAATCTCACCGCTATTTTAGATGGTATGGAAGAATACCATCAGCTCAAGCTGACCAAGAAGCCGGCCCAGATCTCCTATTACATTGCCCTGTCCATTGTGGCGCTGCTGGTGGTATTCTGTGCCATCTGGTTTGGATTTCAGCTGGCCAAATCCATCACGGTTCCCATCATGAAATTTGCCGAAGGTACCCAGCGGATTGCAAATGGTGACCTCAACTACCAGATCGATTTTGAAACAGACGATGAAATCGGCACACTGATCAAATCGTTTAATTCCATGACCACACAACTGGCCGCGGGCAGAGAACAGATTGCCCTGTCTCGGGAAATGCTCAAGCAGCAGAACACGGAACTGGAAAAAAGCCGGCAGTATATTGAAATTGTCCTGCAAAACATTTCTGCAGGCGTGATCTCCATAAACGACACCGGGGTTATCACCACCATCAACAAATCAGCAGAATCCATGCTGGCCATCAAAAACCAGAATATCATCGGATCCAACTTCAGGCAGATTCTTACTGGAGAATACCTGCAAATGGCTGCTAAGCTGCATGAACAGGCAGCTGCCGGCCAGGATTATATCCAGATGCCCATATCTGCAACAATCTCCGGCACCCCCAAGCATTTTTCCCTCCATTGCAGTACACTCAAAGACCATGCTGGCCGCAACATCGGGGCAGTGCTGGTGTTCGACGATGTCACCGAGCTGGAAAAAGCCCAGCGCATGGCAGCATGGCGGGAGGTGGCCCGCCGTATCGCCCATGAGGTCAAAAATCCGCTTACCCCCATAAAATTATCCGCCCAGCGCCTCAAACGCAAATACGGCAAAGAGATCAATGACCAGGTCTTTACCAGTTGTGCCGATACCATAGTGGAGCATGTGGACCTGATCCGGAATCTGGTCAACCAGTTTTCCACCTTTGCCAAATTTCCGGATGTGAATTTTACCCAGGCAAGAATTGAAAATATCATTCTGGAAACCATTGCCCTCTACAGGGAAGGACTGGAAAACGTTGAGATCACATCCAGATTTGAAGAAGACCTGCCCACCCTCAGGCTGGATCACCAGCACATGAAGCAGGCGTTTATCAATCTTATCGACAATGCCGTCTCTGCGGTCAACAAAAACGGCACCATTGCGATTGATGTTTCTTTTGATGCCATTTTAAAAATTGTGAGAATTGAAATTGCTGATAATGGAAAAGGTATCTCTGACAAGGAAAAAACCAAACTGTTCGAACCCTATTTTTCCACCAAAAAAACCGGGATGGGGCTGGGGCTTGCCATTGTGAATTCCATTATTTCAGACCACAACGGGGTCATACGGGTTCAGGACAACAGGCCGATGGGCGCAAAATTTATTATTGAACTTCCGGCTGATTAGGCAGGCATGGCCCGGGAACAGCCCTGATGCTTCGGTAAATAAAGAAAGGAAACAATTTTATGTATCCGGCAGTTTTAATTGTTGATGATGAAACCACCATCATAAAATCCCTTGAAGGCATACTTTCCGATGATGGATTTGAAGTGATGCACGCCTTTAACGGGTATGAGGCATTAAAAAAAATTGAAGCCGATTCCCCGGATATTGTTCTGCTGGATATCTGGATGCCGGGAATGGACGGGATAGAAACCTTAAAGGAAATTAAAAAAGGTTTCCCCAACATTCCGGTGGTGATGATCACAGGCCACGGCTCCATTGAATCTGCAGTGGATGCCACCAAGTCCGGCGCATATGATTTTCTGGAAAAACCGTTGTCCATTGACAAGGTCATGGTCACCATCAACAATGCCCTGAATTTCAGAAAGCTGGAAGAAGAAAATATTTATCTGCGCAAAAAAACCATTGAAAAAAACTCCATTACCGGCACCAGTCCGGCAGTACAAAAACTATATCAGGAGGTCGTATCAGCATCGCCTTCTGATGCCGCCATTCTGATTACAGGAGAAAACGGCACCGGCAAGGAAATGGTTGCCAGGACCATCCACCAGTTCAGCTTGCGGCCTGAAGAACCTTTTATCATTATCAACTGCGCAGCCATTCCCGAAGAAACCATTGACAGCGAACTGTTCGGCCATGAAAAAGGCGCTTTTGACAGCGCCCTGTCCAAAAATATGGGAAAATTCGAACTGGCCGCCGGCGGCACCCTGTTTCTGGATGAGATCGCTGACATGAACATCCATTCCCAGGCAAAAATTCTGCGGGCACTGGAATCCAAGACCTTTCAACGTATCGGCAGCAGCAGAACCATCCATATGGATGTACGGATCATCGCATCCACCAACAAGGATCTTGCCATAGAGATAGAAAATAGCAATTTCCGTCAGGATCTTTTTTTCCGCCTGAATGTCATACCCATCCATGTTCCTGCCCTGCGGGAAAGAAAAGAAGACATCCCGCTGCTGGTGGACACCTTTTTGGAAAAACTGGCCCGGCAGTCTTCAGACCCCAAAAAAACCATTTCACCCCAGGCCCTGGACCTGCTGGCCGATTATCCCTGGCCGGGAAATGTGAGAGAACTCAAAAATCTGGTGGAGCGGCTGTCCATAATGGTCCAGGGTAAACAGATCGAGGTCAGTGACCTGCCCCACCCCTATAATCCGGGGTGTGAAACTGTGCCGGCAAAGGAACGCAGACACCTGTTTGCCATCAACAACCTGGACAAAGCCCGGGCTGCTTTTGAAAAAGAATATGTCAAAAGCAAGGTGGAAAAGGCCGGGGGCGATATCACGGCCGTGGCAAAAGACCTGGGCACCAGCACCCGGTTCATCAAAAAGCAGCTGACCTGAACAGGTTTTTATGCGCATCATCAGCGGCACCTGCAGGGGCAGCAAACTTTTTTCTCCACAAGGACGGGATGTCCGGCCTACTTCTGACCGGATCAAAGAATCTGTATTTAATATCCTGGGACCACGGGTAAAAAAGGCGCTGGTTCTGGATCTGTTTGCCGGCACCGGGGCCCTTGGCCTTGAGGCCTTGAGCCGGGGAGCAGCCTGTGCTGTATTTGTTGACAAATCTGCCGCCTCCTGCCGCATTATTCAACAGAATATTGACCATTGCAGATTTCTTTTGCAATCCCGTGTGCTCAGGCTGGATATTTTCAGCCAGCCGCTTCCCTTGACTGTCACATCCTGCAGTTTTGATCTGGTTTTCGTGGACCCGCCCTACCACAAAAATCATGTGAGAACATTGCTTGAAAAACATCAGATTTCCTCTTTTTTATCCGATGACGGCATTGTTGTGGCAGAACATGCTGCAAAAGAAACCCTGCCTGATACCCTGAACGGGCTTGACATTTTCCGGCAAAAAAAATACTCAGGTACAACTGTTTCATTTTTAACCAGAACCCAGGACCCTGCATGAGGATGACAATGCCCCCAAAAAAAAGAACCGCCATCTACCCTGGATCATTTGATCCCTTAACCAACGGCCATATGGATGTGATCCAGCGGGCCCTGGAAATTTTTGATGAAGTTGTTGTGGCAATCCTCAGGAACCCTTCCAAAAAAGCGTTGTTCTCCACCGAAGAAAGACTGGAAATGATCCGGCAGAGTTTCAACGGTAACAGCGCCTTGAAAGTGGATACCTTTGACGGGCTTCTGGTGGACTATGCCCGCATGAAACATGCTGTTGCCATTATCCGGGGAATGCGGGCCATATCTGATTTCGAAAGCGAGTTTCAGATGGCGCTGATGAACAGAAAACTGCACAAGGATGTGCAGTCGGTATTTCTCATGACCGGACTCAGATGGATCTTTACCTCCTCTTCCATTATCAAGGAAGCTGCCCAGTTTGGCGGAGATATCTCTGAGATGGTCCCCAAACCGGTAAAACTGAAACTCATGGAAAAATTTCCCCTGCTTGTGGAAAAGCTGGCGCAGAACCCGGCAAAAAAAGGCAGCCGGTGAGCATGGATCTCTGGCAGCTCCAGATTTTTGTCACTGTGGTGGAAGAAAAGAGCTTTTCAAAGGCTTCCCATACCATCAATTTGTCCCAGCCCACAGTATCCACCCACATAAAAGAACTAGAACAGCATTTCCAGTGCCGGCTTCTGGACCGGCTGGGCAAAAGAACTGAGCCCACACAGGCCGGGTGGATTTTATTTGAATATGCAAAAAAAATGCTGGCCCTGAAAGACAGGACCGAATCCGCCATGCTGGAATTTATCGGATGCACCAAAGGCAGCCTTGCCATCGGCGGCAGCACCATACCAGCTGGCTATATTCTTCCCAGGCTCATGGGGCCTTTTGCCAGAGCCTATCCTGATGTGTCCGTATCTTTATATGCCGGAGACACCCGCCAGATAATTGAAGATGTCAAATACGGCCGGGTGGAACTGGGCGTGGTGGGGGCCAGAACAGCAGATGCTGCCATTGCCCAGAAAGTCCTTCTGGCAGATGAAATGAAGCTCATTGTGCCTTACGGCCACAAATGGGCACACCTGTCTGCCATAGACTGGCATGCATTGACAAATGAACCCTTTATTGCACGGGAACCCGGTTCAGGTACCTGGCAGTCCATATGCAGCAGCATGGCAGATGCCGGATATGACCCGGAACAATTACACCCCGCTATTACCATGGGATCTTCTGTTTCCGTCATCCAGGGCATCCTCAACCATTTGGGGGTTTCCATCCTCTCCACCACAGCAGTGGCTGATGATCTGGCAAAAGGCAGGCTGTCTGCCCTGGCGGTAAAAGGGCTGGACCTGAACCGCTTTTTTTATCTGACCTGGGCACAAAAACGCACCCAGTCGCCCATCTGCAAAAAATTTATCGCCTTTGCACTGCAACACCTTTCAAAGACCTGATCCACCTGTTCCCAACCAGGTATTTCCTTCGCAAAAACTTCATTGACAACCCTTGCGTTTTCTGACAAGCTTCGCTGTAATATAAAGATACGCATATGGCTGAACACAATCATTTAGAAACAGGAATACGCCATGATAATAGGACTGGATGTTGGCGGCACGCATACGGATGCGGTTATCCTCAGCAAAAACGGTATTGAAAAAAGCATCAAAGTTCCCACAGACCCTGCTGATCTATTTAACACAGTACTTTCAGGCTTTACCCAGCTCCTTGCATCCATTGATCCCGGTCAGATCCGACGGGTGGTCATTTCCACTACCCTGACCACCAATGCCATTGTCCAGCAGACCATGGAACCGGTGGGTATGATTGTCTCAGCCGGCCCGGGCATAGATCCGGAATTTTTTCGCACAGGCGACCATTATTATGCGGTTGCCGGCTCCATCAACCACAGGGGACGGGAAAAAGCCCCGGTCAATGAGATGCAGATCCAGGATATTGCCGAAAAACTCAAAGATGCCGGTGTGGAATATGTGGGCGTGGTCAGCAAATTCTGCGTAAGAAATCCCTCCCATGAAATCCTCATCAAACGGATCCTTAACAAATATTTCAAACAGATATTTCTGGGCCACCACGTATCCGGGAACCTGAACTTTCCCCGGCGGATCGCCACCACCCATTTGAATGCAGCTGTATTTGCGCTGCACAAATCCTTTTTTGAAGCCGTAAAAAAAAGTCTGGCTGAAAAAGGACTGACCGTTCCCATTCAGATCCTGAAAGCGGACGGTGGGACCATGAGCCTGGAAGCATCCATGCATTTTCCCGGTCAGACTGTCTTATCAGGTCCTGCAGCCAGTATCATGGGTGCCATTCCCTACGCCCCCGGGGGACAGGATGCCATTGTGCTTGATATCGGCGGCACCACCACGGATATCGCTTTTCTGGTGGACAAGGCCCCGCTGCTGGAACCTGTGGGTATTCAGAGGGGCCGCTACAAAAGCCTGATCCGGTCTTTGCGTACAGACTCCAAGGGCATCGGCGGTGACAGCGCCCTGCGGGTCAGCGACAATGTGCTTTTCATCGGTCCGGACCGCCAGGGGCCGGCCATGGCATTTGGGGGTCCTTTGCCCACGCCCACGGATGCCCTTGTTGTACTGGGGCTCATGGATACCGGAGACCGGGAAAAAGCGCTTGCCGGAATCCATACCATTGCACAGGGACTGGGGCTTTCCGATGAAGCGGCAGCTGAAAAAGTATTCAAGACATGCTGCACCATTATTTTGAAAAAAACCTTTGAAATGATAGATCAGATAAATTCACAGCCGGTGTATACGGTGCATGATTTTCTGGAAGGTTACAAACTCAGCCCCCAGAAGATACTTCTGCTTGGGGGGCCGGCCCCCTATTTTGCAAAAAAAATCGAAGATCTCTACCAGATAGACACCCTTGCGGTTCCGGAATCAGCCGTTGCCAATGCCATCGGGGCAGCCCTGGCCAGGACCACCTGTGAGGTCTCCTTGAATGCGGATACAGAACAGGGTATAGTCACCGCCCATGAAGAAGACTTTGCAGAACCCATCTCAAAAACCTTTTCAGAAGATGACCTCATGGAAACCGCATTTAACCTGCTGCGGGAAAAAGCCATCAACTCTGGTGCAGACCCTGAAAACATGGATGAAGTGGAGGTGGTGGAGTATCAAAAATTCAATATCGTGAGAAATTTTTCACCCAGGGGAAAAATATTTCGCACGAAGATGCAACTCAAACCGGGCCTGATCAAGGGCTTTGACAAGATGTTACACCAAAGAGGAAATCATGCTGAAAGCAATGCATAAAACAGGACTGGTATTTTTTCCCGCCTTTGACTGGGCCATTGACCCCACCCATCCGGAACGGGAAGAGCGGCTTTTGTACACCCAGGACCAGGTCACGGAAGAAGGCATATTTGATATCCCGGGGATTATTGAATACAAACCTGCCCTGGCAACCCCCAAAGATATCCAGCGGGCCCAGTTCTGTGTGCCGGATGAAGAGACCATCACCACGGAATCCCATCTCATCAGTGCCGGCGGGGCCAAGGTTATTGCCGATGCGGTCATGGGCAAAGAGGTCCAGAACGGATTCGCCCTGGTGCGGCCCCCTGGACACCACTCCATGCGGGTATCCCACGGGGGACGGGGATTCTGCCATATCAATATTGAAGCGATCATGGTGGAATATATCCGGACGCGGTACAATGTCAAACGCATTGCCATCATTGACACCGACTGCCACCACGGGGACGGCACCGACAATATCTTCTGGCATGACCCGGACGTGCTGTTCATCTCCATGCACCAGGACGGCCGGACCATGTTTCCGGGAACCGGATTCCCCGGGGAGCTGGGGGGACCCAACGCCAAGGGCAGCAACCTGAACATTCCCCTGCCGCCCGGAACATCCACCGAAGGGTATCTGTATGTGATCAACAATTGTGTGCTCCCTGTTCTGGAAGCGTTCAAACCGGATCTGGTGGTCAACTCGGCCGGCCAGGACAACCATTACACCGACCCGTTGACCAATATGAATTTCTGCGCCCAGGGATATGCCCAGCTCACCACCCTGTTAAAACCCGACATTGCGGTGCTGGAAGGCGGATATGCCATAGAAGGGGCCCTGCCCTATGTCAACCTGGGTATTATTCTGGCCATGGCCGGCATTGATTACACAGGGGTGGTGGAACCTGATTACAACCCGGAAAAACTCAAACAGTCTGTGAGCATTACCGACAAGATCAAGAAAACCGTTGACCAGATCAACGGTTTCTGGGCCCAGCGGCTTCAGCTGCGCGATGCTGCCGGCACCCCCGGAGAACTGCAGGTGCGGCACCGGGAAATCTATTATGACACAGACAATATCTTTGAACGCCAGAAAGAACGGGTCAGAATCTGCAGAGACTGCGGCGGCAGCTTTGAAATTGATTCCAGGGCCATGCCGGGCCTGCACATTCTGGGGGTGCATATTCCCATCAATGCCTGTAAAACCTGTATTGAAAAAGGGTATGATTTTTTTGAATCCGCCCCTGCAGGCACCTATGACCGTATTTATCTGATGGACCGGCCCAAAGATTCCTATCATACCAAATAGACTGTCCAGGCAATGAATCAAAGCGGCATTGGTATTCACCTTGAAACCAGATCCCGCGTGATACAGTGCATGCGGGATTTTTTTGGCCGGTACGGTTATCTGGAAGTGGAAACCCCCGTGAAAAGCCCTGCCATTATTCCGGAAGCCCACATTGATCCGATGACCGCAGACGGCCAATTTCTCATGGCATCCCCGGAACTCTACATGAAACGGCTGCTGGCCAGGGGATATTCAAAAATATTTCAAATCTGCAAATGTTTCCGGAAAAATGAAAGGGGGAACCTGCACCTGCCTGAGCTGACCCTGCTGGAATGGTATGGGGCTGGAGAGACCTACCTGGATCTCATGGAACAGTGCCAGGCACTGGTGCGGCATATCGCTGACGGTCTGGGATGTGGTTCGTCCATCTCCTACCAGGGGCTTACCCTGGATATTGCCGCCCCTTTTGACCGTATGACCGTGCACCAGGCATTTAAACGGCATGCCCCCAAATCCTGTGACCAGGCCCTGGCTGATGGCAGCTTCCATGAGGTCATGGGGTTTGCGGTGGAGCCCTGCCTGGGCAAAGAGCAGCCGGTTTTTCTCATGGATTATCCGGTCTCCCTGGCCAGCCTGGCAGCCCCGTGCTTTCGGAACCCGGACCTGGCTGAGCGGTGCGAGTTTTATATGGCCGGCATTGAACTGGCCAACGGGTTCACGGAATTAACAGATGCAAGGGTGCAGCGCCGGCGGTTTGACGCTGAAAACCGGATCCGGGCCGATCAGGGACAAGATAA
>JAABSB010000099.1 GCA_011390615.1 Desulfotignum sp.
TTTTTCAGGGCATCTGCCACAAATTGTTTTTCCAGCGCCTCTGTGGGCAGCCGGAAAGTAACATTCATGAGGGACCGGGAATCTTTTTGTGCCGTGGCCTGGTAAAAGTCTGATCTGTCAATCACATCATAGAGAATACCGGCTTTTTTGCGGTTGAATGCCGCCATTTCTTCCAGGGTGCCGAATGTTTTTTGTATCCATTTGAGTACCAGACCGATGGTGTATATCCCGAAACACGGCGGGGTGTTGTACATGGAATTTTTTTGTGCATAGGTGGCATAGGAAAGCATGGAGGGCAGGTTTTTGTTTGCGGTTTCCAAAAAATCCTTGCGGATAATCACCATGCAGGTACCGGAAGGCCCCAGATTTTTCTGGGCACCGGCGTAAATCAGGCCGAACTTCTCCATGGGCAGGGGCCGTGAAAAAATATCTGAGGACATGTCAGCCACCAGGGGCACATTGCTGGTATCGGGAAAATCTGTAAACTGGGTGCCTTTGATGGTGTTGTTGGAGGTGATGTGCACATATCTTGCATCCGGGCTGCATTGTATGTTTTCAGGGATACAAGAAAAGTTTTTATCCTCGGAAGATGCAGCCACACGGATGGATTTTTCCTGGATCTGTGCCTCTTTAATGGCCTTGGTGGACCAGGTGCCGGTGTTGATGTAATCGGCTGTTTCATCTTTGCCCAGAAAATTCATGGGGATCATGGCAAACTGCAAAGAGGCCCCCCCCTGAACAAACAGGACACTGTAGGTGTCATCCAGCTGCAAAAGGTCTTTGGCCCTGTCTGCTGCATCGTTGATAACCGCATCAAAATAGGAAGATCTGTGACTGATTTCAGTGATGGACATACCTGAACCATCGAAATTCAAAAAAGAGGCCTGGATCTCCTCCAGAACGGACAGGGGCAATGCAGCAGGACCGGCATTAAAATTGTGAATACGTTGCGCTGTCATGGGATTTCCTTTCTGTATTATTGGGTTATATGTTGTGCTCACGTGTCTTGTGGAACTGAATGTCAGGCCATTCTTCCATCACAAACCCAAGCTGGTACTCACTGGTAGTCATGAAGGTAAGGCAGTCTTCTGCATCCAGGGCAAGACTGTTTTGGTTTTTCTGTGTGAACCGGCGCAGTGTCCGGTCATCCTCACAGGTGACCCATCTGGCAACCGACAGATCAATGGATTCATACCCGGCGGCAACATTGTATTCTGCCTTGAGCCGGGCCATGGTCACCTCAAACTGCAGCACCCCCACAGCCCCGACCACGTGCATATTCCCCATCAGGGGCCGGAACACCTGGATGGTACCCTCTTCCGCCAGCTGGGTCAATCCTTTGTTCAATGACTTGGTTTTCATGGGATCTTTGAGCAGCACCCGCCTGAAATGTTCGGGTGCGAAACTGGGGATACCCAGAAACTTCAAGGGTTCTTTTGTGGTAAAGGTATCCCCGATTTTGATGGTGCCGTGGTTGTGTATACCGATGATATCCCCGGGATAGGCTTCTTCCACGTGGCTGCGCTCCTGTGCCATGAATATTGTGGCATTGGAAAGGCGGATATCTTTGCCGATGCGGTGGTGTCTGACCTTCATGCCCCTGGTGAATTTTCCTGAACAGATCCGGAAAAAAGCAATGCGGTCCCGGTGTTCCGGATCCATGTTGGCCTGGATTTTAAAGGTAAATCCTGAAAAATCGGTTTCCAGAGGACTGACATCCCTTGTCTGGGAGGGCCGGATGCCTGGGGCCGGGGCAATTTTCACAAACGCATCCAGCATCTCTTTTACCCCGAAATTGTTGATGGCAGATCCGAAAAATACCGGGGTCTGGGTGCCGTTAAGATACAGGTCCAGGTCAAAGGGATCTGATGCACCCTGGATCAGGTCCACATCTTCTCTCAGCCGGGCTGCCTGGGATTCAAAAATCAATTGGTCCAGGCGCGGATCAGACAGGTCCTGAATCAAAATGCCGTCACCGTCTTTGGGGGTATATCCAGGTGAAAATATCTCCAGTTCCCTGTCCGCCAGATTATACACCCCCCTGAAACGTTTCCCCATCCCGATGGGCCAGGTCAGGGGGACGCATTCAATCTGGAGCTTGTCTTCAATGTCTTCAAAAATGTCCAGGGGCTCCAGCCCCTCCCTGTCCAGTTTATTGATAAAGGTGATGATGGGGGTGTTGCGCATGCGGCAGACCGCCATGAGTTTTTCGGTCTGGGGCTCCACCCCCCTGGCATTGTCAATGATCATGACAGCACAGTCCACAGCCGTGAGCACACGGTAGGTGTCTTCGGAAAAATCTTTGTGGCCGGGTGTGTCCAGCAGGTTGATCTCATATCCCTTGTATTCAAACTTCATGACAGACGAAGATACGGAAATGCCGCGTTCCTGCTCAATGGAAAGAAAATCAGACAGGGCCGCCCGGTCTGTTTTTCTGGATTTGACTGCACCGGCCTGCTTTATGGCCCCCCCGAACAGGAGCAGTTTTTCTGTCAGGGTTGTTTTACCGGCATCCGGGTGTGAAATAATGGCAAAAGTTCTGCGTCTGTTTATTTCACGCACATATGCTTTATCAGATGGTTCTGGTTCCATTACCTGTGTCATCTTTCTTTCGATTATACATTGCGGGCCTGTTGTGTGAAGCCCTGACATGCAGACCGGTTATTGTTTTTCGTTTGGATTTTTGGCTTTTGACCGTTTCCGGACCTTAAAAAAGTCCCAGATGGCCCAGGGAATTAAAATCAGGCTCAATACCTGATTAAACAAGGCATGTTCGGCCATTTCAGGATCGGTGGTCAGCCATCCGTCCCAGAAGCACCAGAGCCCGAATCCCAGCAGCAGCAGGGTAAACACATAGGGACTCATCCGGGGGGGCTGCGGGGGGGTGTTTTTATTTTCGTTGGTCATACGTTTCCTGTCCAATATTTTGGTTAGATACTGAAAAATTTGTGTTTTATATCATATTTGCGTTTCAAATGCCATGCCAAATGCCATGCCAGGTTATCAGGGAAAAATCAATTTTTCCACAATAAGGCCGAAAAACCGAAACTTTTTAGAAACGAAAATCCAGCCCAGATGTTCTGTGCAGTTGGCACATATGCCTATCTGCCAGGCATATCCGGCAAACCAGGTAAAAGCCATAGAGGGCAAAGATGCGGAAATACATCCCCCTGCCCGGCTGAAGCAGCCGATTTCAAACACATGGCCATGGGGGTTGGCAAATGCATGTAAAAACCTGCCGTTCATTTCCAGGCGGTTGTCAGGTGTTGTCACCTTATGGCTGCAGGTACGGCAGACAATAACAGGTGAATCGGCAAACCCTTTGGCTGATTTTTCCAGGATTTCAGGATCCGACTCTTTTTTACAGATGACAAGCATATCTTTTTTACTTACCTGTTGTCACCGGTTTTTATGGATGTGGTACAGGGTGGCCCCCACAGGTGCAAAAGAAAGCAGCACGATATTGACCCACGGAATGAGAAACAGCACACCAAATCCCATGTGGAACCATACGGTATGCCCCAAAAACCTTAGCCGGTCTTTGAAGGGCATCATTTTCCTGGCCGGCACCAGATCTGTATTGTCCCAGGCCAGAAACACACCCGCTGTGACAGCGGATAGAACAAGGATGACAGGTCCCAGGGGGGTAAACAGACCCAGAACCGTTACCGCCAGGGTGATGACTACGGGAATGATGGCCCTGGGGATTTCCTGGCCCACCAGATAGGCAAAAAAAGAGAGCAAAGAGGTGTCAGCATAGGAAATTTCCTTTCCCAGCACGATCTTTTCCGTCACCCTGGACATATAATCCATAATAAACACACCAAAAAAAAGCTGGGCCGTGAGATAGGCCACCACCACAGCCACACCGGCCAGCAGCAGGGACAATACCCAGGATACAAGATGCCAGACATAAACCAGCAGACCGTTTCCCGGCATCTCCCATATCAGGGACAAAATAGCGTCATGCCAGAAAAGGATCATGCCGGAAAACAGCAGTGCCAGGATCAAGACAATGACAAACCGCAGCAGTCCGAGCCACAAAAGCCCGGGATGTTTTGCGGCAAAGAAAACACCCTGAATATTATATTTTATGCCGGAAAAAAAATCCATGCACCAGCCTTGCATCTCAGGATAATCATACTTACTTGTGTAATATAAAAATTAGCTGCATCAAATTCAAGGAGATTTTTTGATGGCAATCTATTATGTGGATGGCAGATTTGTTCCCAGCCATGAGGCTGTGATTCCAGTGGATGATCTTGCTGTTCTGCGGGGGTTCGGCATTTGTGATATTATGCGGACCTTTAACGGGATGCCGTATTTTCTGGATGAACATATCAAACGGCTCATGACTTCAGGAGAAAAAATCGGCCTTTCTCTGCCATGGACCATGGATGAGATAAAAGCCATTGTGCAAGAAACACTGCTTAAAAACAGACAGACTGCTGAAGCCAATATACGCATTGTGATAACCGGCGGTTCCAGCCCGGATTTTTTAACCCCCAGCGGCACCCCCCGGCTGATCGTCATGGTTACCCCCATAAAAAAACTGCCCGAAGACTGGTATACCTCAGGGGTCAAGGTGATAACCATTGTTCAGGAAAGGCCCCTGGCCGGTGCCAAGGTAACCGCTTATATCCCGGCGGCCATGGCATTGAAACAGGCACAGCAGTCCGGTGCTGTGGAGGCCATTTATGTGAATTCACAAAGCCAGGCCCTGGAAGGAACCACCAGCAATCTGTTTGCCTTTTTCGGCCAGACCCTGGTCACACCGCCGTCAAAAGGTATTTTGAAAGGCATCACCCGACAGCTGATTTTGTCTCTTGCCGAAGATCTTTTCCAGATTGAAAAAAAACCGGTGCTGCTTGAACAGCTGCTAACGGCTGATGAAGTGTTTATCACCGGCACCAACAAAGGTGTGGTGCCGGTGATTCAGATTAACGACACACCGATTTCCAGCGGCAAACCAGGAAAAAACACCAGAAAACTGATCCAGGCCCTGGACCGGCATGCCCGTGATTTTTCATCTGAACATATCCCTTAAATACCGGCACACACCGTTGGCAAACCCGGTTTGGGAATGCATGTGATCAGATAGGTGCTGTCATTGGTAAACTCTTTGTAGGCAACCGGTTCCATTTTCCGAATCACATCCGGACCCAGGTGGAAAAAATCCTGGAAAAAAGAAAAAAATCCCATCTGCTGCACAGGTGTTGCACCATATTTTGCAGCAGCAATCTGCCATACAACGGGTGTATCTTTGGTGATGACACTGTTGGAAAGAATCTCCAGCAGTCTTTTTTCAATGTGGATACAGTTTTTTGTACCGGTGCTCTCCAGCCTGGAGGCAATATTCACCGACTTGCCGATGGCAGTGACAATCCGCCGGTTGAAACTGCCCAAAGGTCCCACAAGAGATGCCCCGTGCGCCATGCCCGCCCTGAAGTCCAAACCTATACCATGTTTTTCCACAAGGGTTTTGATCCGGTTTTCCCGGTCCAGGGGATGGGACCCCTGTTTTAATGCATGGATCTGGTTAAATATGGAAGCCAGGGTGATTGTCATGAGCATCAGCCTTTCCGGCAGGCCGGACGGCCCGTTTTTACCGGGGGCATCAAATGTTGCCATGTTTTCCACAAAAACCGCATCCCCTAAAAAATTGTCAACCCGGCACCCGTATACAGCTGCTGTGTCTGCAGCGATTTCATGGCAGAGGTTCAATACCAGAAAAAAATCCCTGGGAGTGAGGCAATTTCTGACAATGCTTGATCCCACCATGTCCATGAACGCATACACACCGTTTGGTTCATTTATGGGGGTCATGCTCAGCTGCTTTGCTGTGACCGCCCCCACTGCCTTGAGATGGGTTTCCAGTTCATCCAGTTTCTGAATTTTTTCATTCAGCTGGGCAAATGCCTGGCGCAGATTTCTTTCCTTGCGCCAGATGATTTTTGCGGCCCGCCGTCCCTTTGCCTGTCCCAGATGGGCCAGAGAAGCGGTTTCAATGGCGCTGATAAGCATGTCAAACCGGGTTTTCAATTGCCGGCGATAGGTCTGGTTTTCCCTGTCTTTTTCAAACAACCGGGGATCCACGGTATTGCATACAATGGCCCCGTAATCAGGAATATACACTGACACAAAATTGTCCGGTTTAAACCAGTGAATGATGTCCAGATTCACCTGTATATCTGATAATGTCTCAAATTGTCCGCCGTCATAGGCAGTCACAGACAGGCTGCCCCCTGATGACTGCCGCATCTGCTTCTGGGGGATATGACCGATGAATAAAATTTTTATGCCGCTGCCGTAATACTCCCCGTGTTTTCGCATCACATGGGCGATGACCCCCTGTGTTTCCTTTTGTCTGCCATACCCATCTGCAGCAAACAGCCGTATGGGGGACAACTTTATCCAGCGCAGTACAGCAGGGCCAAAAAGCTTGAACCCCAGACCTGTCATCCCTGTGCCGTCCAGTTGGTGCACAACCCCCGGTCCCATCTATGGGGCGGTAGAAATTTTTCTCCGGTATGGTCTGTTCCATACACCACACCGGCCAGCCTGGCGTTTAAAAGACATCTACTGAAGCGCAGAAGCAGCCCAAGTACATTTTTTTTTCTGAAGGCAAGGCGTTCAAACCGATGGATATCTGGCAGATCTGCTGTCATTTTTTATTACCCTGTGTTGTGTACCACGCCGGCAGCAGGATATTTTGCACAAAGCGGGTCAGGAAAACCGGCAAGCGGTTGAAACAATTATATTTTATATATCGCGGCCGGTTTACAAAATCCAGCAAAAATATAAAAAACAACAAAACTGCGATCTGTTTTATTTTTTCCTGGTGTATCATCCCCTGGATAAAGCCGGGGGCATTCAGACAATGGCTTTGAGAATTTCTTTGGTTTTCACAAGGGCTTTTGCCATCTGGTTGGATTTATACCCCAGATCAAACTGGACACACAGTTTTTTGACAAAAGAAAACCGGGCAATTTTCTGCCATTTTTTTTCCAGCTGAAGGGGGGGGGTTTTCATATGGGCGGCAGAAAAGGTCAGGACCAATGTTGCAGGGTCTATATCCAGGCGCTGGACCCCCGCCTGGATAGCATAGACACGCAGCATAATTTTTAATAGCATGTTTTCGGCCTGCCTGGGCAGTTTTCCATACCGGTCGGTTAATTCCTTTTTTATGTCAGCAATGTCAGACACCCTGTCCAGTCTGGAGAGGCGGCGGTAGAGTGTCAGCCGTTGTTCAACAGATGCAATGTAATCTGCAGGAAACCCGGTTGATATACCGGCATTGATCTCAGGATCTAGGGGCGCGGTATAGGTGTCTCCTTTCAGATCATGGACTGCCTGATCCAGCAGCTTTAAAAACATGTCATAGCCCACGGCTGCAATATGGCCGGACTGGGATGCCCCCAGAGCAGTGCCGGCCCCCCGGATCTGCAGGTCTTTCATGGCAATCTGGAAACCGGAGCCCAGATCCTTGTATTCCATGAGTGCGGAAAGTCTTTTTTTGGCATCTTTGGAAATCACAGACTCATCGGAAATGAACAGATAGGCATAAGCCTGGTGGTCCCCGCGGCCGATGCGGCCCCGGAGCTGGTAGATCTGGGCCAGCCCGAACCGTTCCGCCCTGTTTATGATCATGGTATTGGCTGCTGGAATATCCAGGCCGGATTCAATAATGGTGGTACACACCAGCACATTGATTTCCCTGTTGACAAAGGCAAACATGACCTTTTCCAGCGCATTTTCACTCAGCCGTCCATGTGCAATCCCGACCTTTGCTTCCGGCACCAGTTTTTGCAGGTTTTCCGCTATTTTGGAAATGGTTTTGATATTGTTGTGCACGAAAAACACCTGGCCGTTCCTAGAGATCTCTTTTTGCACGGCATCTTTTACCACCGCATCCTCATAGGTTGAAATATAGGACACAATGGGCTGGCGGTCAGCGGGCGGGGTTTTGATAACACTGATATCCCGCATGCCGGTCAAAGACAGGTGCAGGGTCCTGGGAATGGGGGTTGCGCTCAATGCCAGCACATCCACTGTACTGCGCTTCTTTTTAAGGGTTTCCTTGTGTTTGACCCCGAACCGCTGCTCTTCATCGATCACCAGCAATCCCAAGGATTTAAAATCAACGTCCTTTTGCAGCAGCCGGTGGGTGCCGATGACAATGTCCAGATCTCCTTGTGCCAGCTGCTTTACGATGTGCGCCTGTTCCTTGCGGCTGCGGAAACGCGACAGGCAGGCCACATGCACAGGATAATTTTTGAACCGGTCCTGGAAAGTTGCAAGGTGCTGTTCCGCAAGAATGGTGGTGGGCACCACCACCGCCACCTGTCTGCCGTCGTTAACCGCCTTGAATGCCGCCCTTACCGCCACTTCGGTCTTGCCGTACCCCACATCACCGCACACAAGCCGGTCCATGGGGGTGTCCGATTCCATATCCAGATGCACATCATCAATGGCCCTGAGCTGGTCCCGGGTTTCCTCATAAGGAAAAGTGGTTTCAAAATCATTATAATAATTGTCCGGCCGGCTGAAGGAAAACCCTTTGTTGATTTTTCTTCTGGCATACAGATCCAGCAGATCTGCCGCCATTTTTTCCACCTCCTCTTTGGCTTTTTCTTTGGATGTGATCCAGGATTTGGAACCGATTTTATCCAGCACCGGTGTATAACCGTCCACACCGATATATTTGCCGATCATCTCCATGCGGTCCACCGGCAGGTACAGCTTGTCTTCATCCTGATAGACAATCAGGATGAAATCCTGTGAAATACCGTTGACAGTCAGGCTGAACAACCCTTCATACCGTCCTACCCCGTGCTCCATGTGCACGACGATATCCCCGTTTTTCAATTCCTCCGGGGCGATCATCTGCATTTTCATGTCCTGTGAACGGCGTTTTATCCGCCGCATCCGCTTTTTGCCGAAAATTTCATTTTCTGTAACAAGGGCCAGGCCCTGGTCCTTTAAAACAAATCCTGCAGACAGGTCCGCAAGCATGTAATATATGCCGGGAGGCTGTTTTGCAGCAGTGTCATAATCATCCACCGCACAAAGATGCATGCCGTAGGGGGCCAGAAGGGAAATCAGCCGCTGTGCCTGGGATTTCTGGTGCACCACACAGACAACCTTTCTGTCCTGTCCCAAATGGTTCTGCAGCCATTCCACCAAAGGTTTTAGCGGGGTATCTGATGCCTTTTTTTCAACAAGCCGGCTGGACAGGGCCTCATTGGTTTCCGGCCTGAAGTGAAAAACCTGTGCAGTTTGTTGTTCCGATGCAACTGCCAGTTCTTTGAAAACAAGGTGTTTTCTGTTTGCCACCTGTGCTGACGCCTGGTCAAAGGACAGATAGATATCTGCCGGTTGCACGCACAGCCGTTTTTCCGATGCAACAGTGTGAAAGTTTATCCGGGCCGTGTCTTCAAAATCTGCGGCCCTGGATGCCAGAAGGTCCGGAGAATCCCAGATGATGAAGGTCTGCTCTGACAGATAGGCAAAAAATGTATCCAAAGCGCTGTATACAATGGACAGCATGCTTTCAATACCGGGAAAACGGCCGGTACTGCGGGTCTGTGTGACATATTCTCTGATTTTTGCCGCATCCAGGCCGGCACGTTTGCCTGCCGCACGCAGTCTTGCCAGAATATGGGGCAGTTCCTGTTCAGGGACCACCGCTTCTGTGGCCGGGACAATTATGGTTTCTGACAATTGCCTGATACCCCGCTGGGTATAGGGCGAAAAACTGCGGATGGATTCTACCAGATCTCCGAAAAATTCCATGCGTACCGGGTGGGTATCACCCGGTACAAACAGATCCAGAATCCCTCCCCGCACCGCATATTCTCCCGGGTCCTCCACCAGGGAAGTCCGGGTGTATCCGCCGGATTCAAGGCCGGCCACCAGGGCATCCCTGTCGGTCTCCTCATTGGCCATGACCAGTTCCAAATTTTCAAGGATGGTTTTTTTGGGGATCAGTTTCTGGAGCAGGGTGTCAATACAGGTCACCACCAGACAGGGGTATGACCTGTCTTCCACCAGACGGGACAACACCGCCATGCGTTGGGTGGAGGTCTGCCTGTGAAAGGACAGGGATTTAAAGGGCAGGATATGATATCCCGGAAAAAAAAGAATCGCATCTTTGCGGTCCGGCAGAAAAAACAGCAGATCATCCATGAATTTTGCAGCATTCTTCCGGTCCGGCAGCACCACCACCATGTCGCAGGATATGCGGGTAAACATCCGGGCCGTCAGAAAGGCTTTGTGGGAGCCCTCATTTTGGGTGAGCACCAAAGCGCTGTCACAGGACTGCATATGGTCAATAATGGGAGATATCATGGACAAGGGTATAATATTGTTTGAAACAGTATGGGGTCAAAGGCCAATGTAAATTACTGGCCTTCATTTAAAGGAAGATGATCAAAGAATCAAGTCCTAAATGTGCATGGCAGCTATTTGAACTTGTTGGCCAGGTCATTGTCGATCACATAAATACAGACCTCATTGGCCCCCTGGCTGGTATATCCGAACTTGGCTGACAGGTTGTCAATGAGAAACTTCACATCTTTTTTGATGCGCTTGTCATGGGTCCTGAATTTTTCCGTATCAAAATCCTTGATGGCATTTCTGAAATTTTCATTGTCGATAAACGGTTCCAGCACCCTTTTTTTAAGATTGTGGACATATCGTTCATACAGGGAGGAGAACAACCGTGTATCAACAATATCCTTTTCCTGGATCATGATTTCATGGGTCAACGTGCGGGTGGTATATTCCTTGAGCACATCATGGCGGATCTCTTCGCGCCGTGCTTTGTTCAGATTTTCAGACAAGAGCCTGTTTTCAATGCTTTCTAAAAATGCTTCTGTCACATGAAGTTCCTCTTTGGTAAAAATACAGTGCACCACGGAATCCAGTTCATTGGTTACAGCAGAGATATAATTTTTGATATCCCTGGTGATCTGGTCTTCATTATAATAGTACAAAGATTCTTTTACCTGCTGGAGCACGGTATAGTCATACATGCGCAAGAGACAGGACAAAAACCCTTCAGGAAGCAGTTTTTTGGACCCGGTATCCAGTTTATTGAAAAAGGTGCACAGATCCGGCATATTGATCAAACGGTCTTCTCTGGCATATTTGGAATAAAATTCATCAAATATTTTAATGGAATCCCTGCCGGACAGCCCTTCTTTGCCGTAAATTTCAGATTCCGCAATAATTTTTGAAAGCATTTTCTTATCCAGGCGCCGAAGATCATCATCATCCAGCCATCTGGGAATATTGCCGGAAAATATTTCCATTTTCAGCAGCATGAGTTTGTCATCACAAAAATTTTTGTATTTATCGGGTTTGTCGATCCATTCTTCAAGGGCCGCAGACCGTTTGCCGCTTCTTGTGCACACAATGATCCTGGCAAAATTGTCCAGCACCATGGGCAGAAAACTGCCCTCTATATGCCGGCCGAATATATCC